>SYCM01000046.1 GCA_005786915.1 Bacteroidota bacterium
GCAGCCAGCTACTTGCGCAGCAAATAGGCCTTCGTGGCTTCCTGTTCAATCGGGTAGGTAAAGGGAACGTTCGCGAGTTCCGCCTTAGGTACCCACACGGCGCGTTCGCCGTCCTCGTAGGGGACGGCCACAGTAGGGTGCGTCGCAAACGACATGGGCCCTACCGTCGTAACGCGGTAAAAGAAGCTAAATACCTGCACTTCGAGGTCAAATGCCGAAACTACAGGGAACTCGTTGAAGTAAACCAGGTCTTCGACCGAGACGTCCAGCTGAAGTTCCTCCTGAAATTCGCGCACCAGGGCCTCGCGGATGCCTTCGCCCCACTCGACCCCGCCGCCGGGGTACTTGACGAGGGGTTGGCCGCGAAAGCGCTCGGCGCTCACCAGCACCCGCCCTTGGGCATCTTCTAAAAATCCGTAGACGCGGACCGTGCGCTTGCTCATGGGGTCAAAGGTCGCACGACGCGGAGCATTTCGCGCTTACCCGGGGGACCTTGGGGACGGTCCACTTGCCATCCGCGCGCACAAAGTGCCCGCCGCACGACCCCTTGGGCGCAGTAGGTGACCCAGATTCCGCCGGGCCGCAGCAGTTCCAGCCAGCGGTGCAGCATAGCTTCGGCCCAAAACTCGCGCTGTATGCCCGGACCAAAGGCGTCATAGTACACGAGGTCAAATTCGGCCATCGGAAGCGGGGATTCCAGCGTCACCGGCTCGGTGTGGAGGGTTAGCCCCGCCAGCCACGCCCGTTCCTCGGCCGACCACCCCATACGTTGGGCGTAGTCGATTTGTTCGTCTTCGGGCAGTGGGTAGGCCTCCCAGGCCTCGTAGTGCAGGTCGAGGCCTTCTTGAGCCGCCCAGCGGCGGGTGAGGATGGCGTTGAGGCCGGTACCAAGGCCCATTTCGGCGACGCGCACATGGGTAGCGCTCGGGTTGAGGGCGCGCCAATGAAAAAACCCTTCGGTCCCAAAGACGTGCTGGGCTTCCCGAAGGGCTCCGTAGCGGGAATGAAATTCCGCCGCAAAATGCGGGTGAACCGCCGACCACGAACCGTCTGCCGTGGGCTGAAGCACTACTCTTGAACTTTGATGCCGCGAATGCGGTCTAAGGGACCGGGGCAGTGCTGCTGGTGGCAGGATTCGCAGGTCGCAATTACCGTGTTAAACGCCTCAATCTGGGCCTCTCGGTTGCCCTGCTGGCGCAAGGCCTCGGCCAAGGCGTCGAGGTTGCTGAGGTAGGCCTCGGCAAAACCCGGAAAGCTCTCTTTAATTTCCTCAGGCTTGGTAGGCTCAGCCGTTTTGATGGGCTCGTGGGCGGCGCGCAGCGACTCGACGTCGGCCAAAGTCAAGGTGCCGGCTTGGGCCTTGGCTTTGAGCTCTTCCATGTCGGCCGTCATTTCGCGCATCGTGGCCGCCAAGCCGCTGGGCTCGGCCACCCGAGAGCTGCGCTTTGGTGCCGGCGCTTCCTGCTGGCAGGCCGCGAGCACGGCCAGAAAGGCCAAGGCAAACGCCGGTTTACTCATGGTCGTGACCTTCAGCCGCTCCTTCGGCGGCGGCCTCGCCATGTCCTTCTGACTCGGTAGAGGCTGCCGGCTTCTGAACTAATGCCACGCCCGAAGCCATGACGGTCAAGCGTACCTCAGGCTGGGTGATCGCGGCGACCGCGCTGTCGGACTCGTTGGCGTCGCGCGCCTGCTCCTGCAGCCACTCCACGCTCAAAACTTCTTTCTTCACCGCACCGGCCACTGTAGCCACTTCGCCGCTGGCATCCATCGGAACAAAAAATCCGTAGTCCTTAAATCGAACCAGCGCCGTGGTCGCGGAGTCCAACTGAACTTCCATCCAGCATCCTTTGGTCTGGCACACCGCCTGAATAGGAGCCTCAAACGTAACCCAGATGGAGTCACTAGTCTCTAACTGCTTGAGCACTTCAGCGCCGGTCAGCACTGGGGTTCCGATGGCGGCGGAATCGCCAAAATAGTCGTACACCACTACCTCTTCGGCGGGAGTTTGATTGCAAGAAGCAAGTAGCACTGCAGCTGCAGTAAAAGCGAGAATGGAACGCATAATAAAGGGTTTTACGCTGCAAAAATACGTACCTTTGCGGCGCTTTGGCGCGGACGTCAAGCACAACCCATTATTGCCCATGAAGATTATCCGCACCACCCAATCCCGTCTGAGTCAAGTTGACTTTGCGAACCTCGGTTTTGGTTCAGGACTGGCTGACCACGCTTTTTACGCCGAATTCGCCGACGGAAGTTGGGACGAGGGCCGCATTGAACCCTACGGTCCCCTTAAGCAAGGACTTGCCCTGCACGCGCTGCACTACGGTCAAGCCGTGTTTGAAGGTCAAAAAGCCTACCGCCAGGCCGACGGTGGAATTGCCATCTTCCGTCCGTTAGACAACGCCAAGCGCCTCAACCGCAGCGGAGAGCGCATGATGATCCCCGCCCTTCCCGAACGCCTCTTCATCGACGGCCTGGACGCGCTGATTGCGGTCGACCAAGAATGGGTTCCGCGCGGCGCGAACCAATCTCTGTACCTGCGCCCGTTCCTGTTCGGCAGTAGCGAGTTCATCACCGCCCGCCCCTCTGAAGAGTACACCTTTGGCATCGTTACCAGCCCCTCAGGCGAGCTCTACACGAAGCCGGTCCGCGTGAAGGTGGAACGCCACTTCACCCGCGCCACCTCAGGAGGAGTGGGATTTGCCAAGGCAGCGGGCAACTATGGCGGCGCGTTTTTGGCGACCCGCGAAGCCGTACAGCAAGGCTACCAGCAAGTCCTGTGGACCGACCACCACAACCACGATTATTTTGAGGAGGCCGGTACCATGAACGTCGCCTTCGTCGTGCGCGAAACGCTTATCACCCCCGCTCTTAGCGACCGCATTCTTGCGGGCCTAACCCGTGATTCCATCCTCACGCTTTGCCGCGAATGGGGTATTGCCGTGGAAGAGCGTCCGATTGCGGTGGCCGAAATCGTCGACGCCGCCAAGGCCGGCGAGCTCAACGAGGCTTTCGGAATGGGCACCGCCGCGGTGGTTAGCCCGATCGAGGCCTTTGGCATGGACGACGAACTACACCAAGTACCGGTACCCGAGGACGGTATAGCGGTGCGCGTGCGCGCGGCTCTTGCCGACATTCGCTACGGACGCGCCGAAGACCGCCACGGGTGGATGCACCGCGTGGCCCTTTAGCCTGAAACTCGAAGACAGCCCATGCCCTTGACCCGCGTCAAGGGTATTTTTTTTGCGGGGGCGGGATCGGTTAGGGCGGGCCTACATCCCCAGCCGCTTCTGCACCATTACCTCTACCGCTTGGCAAAGGGTGAGCGGGTCTTGGGCGCGCCACGACGCAGCTCTGAAGCGCGGACCGGACCAGATGTAGCGACCCAGGCGTGCCCGGGCGACTTCGTCGGCCACGTGGTCGCGAAAGTTGAGCCCCACAATCCATCCGCCCTCGCTTTCGACTTCTTCAGCCCATTCCGCGTAGTAGTCGGGGTCGTCGGCGTGAAAGTTCAGCAGGTTGTCGCCCACGAGGACAAAGCGCACAATGCCTTCGGCCAGAAGCGGATCCGCCACGCGGCGCTTGAACTCCATTACGTCGTTGTGCAGGGCGTCGTTCCATTCGCCGAGCAGCTCGATCACCGCACAGCCTTCGGCGTAGTCGACAAAGAGCACCTTGAGGAACAAGGTTTCGCAGCCGATGTCGTCCCAGTCGGGGTGGATCACAAAATCGTACATCTGATGGTAGGCACCGTTCGCCGGAGCCCCCTGATCGAGAAAAAACGGACTCCGCGGATCCTCCGCCGCAAGATATCGAGTGCGCCAAGCGCTGTGGGGTTGAAGCGAATGCATATCCGAGTGAACTGTGGCGCTAAGTTCGCGTTGAGAAGGTATGATTTACTGCGTTACCGGAGGAAATGGCCTCGTCGGCCGAGCGGTTCAGAACGAACTTGAAGCGCAAGGACATGAAGTCCGCATTTTGACGCGCTCGCCCCGCAAAAAAGGAGAATTTGCCTGGAATCCGGCCCAAGGCACGGTGGACCTGCGGGCCCTCGAGGGCGCCGACGCCCTCATCCACCTGGCGGGCGCGTCGGTCTCCGAACGCTGGACGGCCCGACACAAAAAAGCCATTATGGACAGCCGGGTCCAAGGATCGGAGGCGCTGTACCGCGCCCTGGAGCAGGTTAAATCGCGGCCCGAAGTGATCGTAAGTGCCTCTGCCGTGGGCATTTACCCCAACAGCTTGGATCGCGTCTACACGGAACGCGACGGCGGCGCCCCCGGATTTCTCGGTGACGTCGTCCGCGCCTGGGAGGCCCAAGCGGACCGCTTCGAGGCCCTAGGCCTTCGCGTGGCCAAACTGCGCATTGGTATCGTCCTTGGCCGCGGAGGTGGTGTACTTGGAACGCTTCTTCCGGTGTTCCGCTGGGGCCTCGGAAGTGCCCTCGGAAGCGGTCGGCATTGGATGCCCTGGATCCATGTCGACGACCTCGCGCAGATGCTGGTTCGCCTTGCCACCGACCGCAGTTTGCGCGGAGTGTGGAACGGCGTAGGACCCGAATCCGTCACCAATGCCGACTTCAGCCGCACGCTCGCCCAAGTCCTGAAGAAGCCCTTTTGGGCTCCGGCCCCGCCAGCTTGGGCCTTGCGCCTCGTTCTGGGCGAAATGGCCCAAATTGCCCTCATGAGCACCCACTGTTCGAGCGCCAAGTGGCAGAAAATTGGCTTTGCGTACCGCTTCAGCGAACTGCAGTCGGCATTGGAAGACCTCGTCTAAACGGTTACCTTAGCGGCATGTACCGCGAATCCTTCCGCATTCCTCAAGCCTTTTTGTGGATCCTCGCAATCACTGGCGGCTCCACCCTCGTGATGACGATCGCCGTGGCGAGCCAAGACGGATGGAACGATGAAGCCCTGTTCGCCGTCGCGCTGGTCACCGGCATTCAGGTGTTCACTATCTGGCTTATTCGCCGGCCCTGCCGCATTAAGGTGTCGGAATCAGGGATTGACATTTCGTACCGCCCCTTTAACCTTGGTCCTAAGCACGTCGATTGGGACGACGTGCTGCAGATCAATCACCGCAAAGTAGACCCGATGGGCGACTTCATGGGATACGGGGTGCGCATGACGGGCTGGAAACGCGCCGATCGCGTCATCGCCTATGCGTTTGAAGAAGGCCGCTACGCGTTTTTCGTACGCAAAAACGCACCCAGCTTTGGCTTTCAAATCACCCAGCCCGAGGCTTGGGAGGCCGTGCTCGAGCACGCTGCTGCGCGCGGAATCGAGGTGCTGCGCTAATCCTGCGATCCGAAAAACTGCTTGGCGTACAGGTTGGCGTACACGCCACCGGCCTCGAGCAATTCCGCGTGGGTGCCCTGCTCCACCACCTTGCCGTGCTCCAAGACCGCAATGCGGTCGGCGTGCAGCACCGTAGCCAATCGGTGGGCCACTACTACGGAGGTGCGGCCCTGGGTAATTTTCTCTGTGGCCCTTTGAATCCACGCCTCAGACTGGGAATCCACCGACGACGTAGCCTCGTCCAAAATGAGCACGTCGGGGTTGGCCAAGTAGGCCCTCAAGAAGGCCAGCAGCTGGCGTTGGCCCGTCGAAAGCATGCCTCCTCGCTCCTTGACGTCGTAGTCGAGTCCGCCCGGCAGGCCCTCCAAAAAGTCCTTAATGCCCATTTCGGCGGCGGCTTCCCAAATGCGGGCGTCGGGCATGCTTCGGTATAAGGTGACGTTATTGCGCACCGTGTCGCTGAACAAAAACACGTCTTGCTGCACCAGCGCCAGGCGGCTTCGCAGGGCATTAAAGTCCCAGTCCGCCACCGACACCCCGTCTACTCGTACGGTGCCTTGGTTCGGGTGGTACATTCCGGCCAACAGACCAATTAGTGTCGACTTCCCGCTGCCGGTCGAGCCCACTAAGGCCAGCATTTCGCCCGGGCGTGCACTCAAATTCACGCCGTGCAGCACCTGCTGGTCTTCGAGGTAGCCAAAATTCACCTCGTCAAATTCTACCTGCCCGTTGAGCCGGGTCGCCGAGTGGCTTCCGGGACGCTCGAGCTGCTCCGTTTTTTCTACAAGCTTGAGCACACGGTCGCTTGCCACCATGCCCATTTGAAGCGTATTGAACCGGTCCGCCAGCTGGCGTAGCGGACGGTAGAGCATGTTGATGAACATGATGAGCGCGGTCAGGTCACCGATGCTCACGCTGCCTGGATCCACCAACGAACGCCAGCCACCGTACCAAATGGCCAAGCCAATAGAGAGCGCCGAAAGCATGTCGATGATGGGAAAAAACAAAGAGAAGTACCAAATGCTTTTGACGTTGGCGTCTCTGTGGCGCTGGTTGATGGCGTCAAACCGGCGCGCCTCTTCTCCTTCGCGCCCAAAAAGCTGCACCACCGCCATGCCCGTGATGCGCTCCTGAACAAACGAATTCAGGGCGGCGACCTGGTTGCGGACGTCAGTGAACGCCCCCTTAATACTCGTCTGAAACCACCGCGTGGCCACGTACAATATTGGAACGACCGAAAGGCTGACCGCCACCATTCCCGGATCGAACAGCAAAAACATGGCGACGACCATGACCGAAATTTTGAACAGGTCGCCAAAAATGACCAGAAGGCCCTCGGCAAAAATGTCGGCCATCGTCTCGACGTCGCTCACGGTACGCGTTACGAGCTGGCCCACCGGAGTTCGATCAAAAAAGGCAGCCCTGTAGTGCAAAAGCTGTCCAAAAAGCCGAACGCGCACGTCGCGAATCACCTTTTGCCCCAGCTCGTTGGTCGCGAGTACAAAAAACCACTGTCCGATTCCCTCGAGCACGAGGGTAAGCATAAGTGCCGCAATGCTCCAGCGCAGCATGCTGAGGTCCCCGTCCTCCACCGCAAAATCCACCGCGACTTGCACCAGGTAGGGGCGAATCGTCGTCACAGCCCCTAGCGCTACACTGAGGAATCCGGCCCCCAAGAGAAGCGACCGGTAGGGCGCCGCAAAGCGCAGCACTCGCCGAAGCACGGCCCAGTCAAAAGCCTTGCCGCTGACGCTCTTAGATGAAGTGGGGGTTTTCTCGGCCATCGAACAGGGGCACCGCAAAGTGCGCGCCGGCAAAGGTAAGCCCTTGCGCCGGGGCAGAGGGCCCCGATTCCGTCCTTTTTTGACTCGAGAAGACGCGGTTCCACTCGGCCAGTCCGCGGTCGGCGACGGCCTGTTCCACCATGGTTCCGACCAGCGAACGCACCATGTTCCGCAAAAAGCGATTGCCCTCAACCTGAAACTCAAGCGCGTCGTCGGCGACCACCCACTGCGCCCGATGAAGGGTACAGCACCCGTTGGTTTTGGCCCCGCCGCTTCGCTCAAAGGCCCCAAAGTGATGCTCCCCTAGCACGCTGGCAGCCATCTCGTGGAGTAAGGTCTCGTTGAGTTCGCGCTCGTAAAACCAGGAAGTGTCGCGCCCAAAGACCGATTTTTGTCGCTGGATGCGGTACGAGTACCCCCGAGCCACTGCACTGAACCGGGCGTGTACCGATTCGTCCACCGGGACGGCTTCTAACAGTACGACGTCGGGGGGCAAAAATCGATTGAGGCGGAACAGCATTTCGCCCGCGTCGAGCTCTCGGTCCACCTCGAGGTGCGCCACATAGTTCCGGGCGTGAACGCCGGCGTCGGTGCGCCCTACGCCCACCACGGCCACCTCGGTACGCAGCCAGGTGGCCAAACTGCTTTCGAGCACACCCTGCACCGTGCGGCCCAGTGCTTGGCGCTGCCAACCTAAAAATTCCGCGCCGTGGTAGGCCAAACGCAGCGCATACCGATGGGAGAACGACCTTTGGGCTTCCATGTCCACCAAAGGTAGCGCCCTGAACATACTCCTGCTGTCCGACACGCACGGCCACCTCGACGAACGCATTTTGGCGCACGCCGCCGAAGCCGACGAAATTTGGCACGCCGGCGACGTGGGTTCGCTGGACGTCGTCGACCGCCTGGTGGCCCTGGGCAAACCCGTTCGCGGTGTATTTGGAAACATTGACGACGCCGTGCTTCGCCGGGTGTGGCCGCACGACCAGCGCTTTACCGCGGGCGGACTTCGCTTCTGGATCACGCACATCGCAGGGCCTGCGGGGCGGCTTCCGACGGCCATCAAGGCGGAGCTCCGCTCCAACCCTGTAGACGTGCTGATTTGCGGGCATTCCCACCTCCTGCGGGTAGGGCACGACCCTTCGGGCGTGCTGTGCATGAATCCCGGGGCCTGCGGCCACCATGGGTTTCACAAGGTGCGCACGATGCTTCGCTTTCGTCTTCAGGGCGGACAGCTCGACGACCTCGCCGTGGTAGAACTCGGCGCGCGCGGAGGCCGAACGGCCTAACTACTTTTTACCGCCTTTGCGCTTGGGGCGAAAGCTGTCTGCTTCGCGGACTTTGGCTTCGTCGGCCTGTATGGCACGGTTCGCCATCGACGCAAAGACCACGGCCACCAACGGAAGCGCCACCGACCACGACCGGTCCGCCGAAGCCATGCCTTGAAGCACCGGGACGAGGTAGACGATTTCGAGGGCAAAAGCCGCGAGAATTCCGACCCGATTCACCACAAATTGGCGTTGGCGATGCCGGTAGTAGGTAATGTTGGCCGTGAAGAGGGCTACGCCCAATCCGGCCAGAAGCGAAGACCATTCCGTAGGGTTGGCCGCACCTACGGCAAACAGCGAAGCAGCCGCAAGGGCCATGTACAGGGTTTGAATACGTTGCCACATAATGTGCAAAGGTCAGGTATCGCCGCGCTTCATGTATATTTGCCGTAGCAAAGAGCTCAATTCGGGCTCAATCTCTCTTCCACATTCCTGTTTTACAGTCCCTTACACCCTTATTGGTATGGCGTCATTGCCTGATCTCTCGGATCACAAACTTCCCGAGCTCAAAGAATTAGCGGAATCTTTAGGCGTACCCAAAGCGCGGTACCTGCGCAAACCTGAATTGCTCGAAGCCATTCAGCAGCTCGGCGCTTCGCCCTCCTCCAACTCGTCCGAGCCGTCGAGCGAGGCTCCGGCCGCCGAAGGTCGCCGCCGCGGACGTCCGTCGCGCGCGAACGACGAAGCGGGCGCGCCGCGCGCCGCTCAAGGTCCAGCCGACGCCGAAGAGCGCGCACCAAGAGAAGAACTTCCTCGCCGCGAAGGTTGGGAAGAGCGCGGACCTCGACAAGACCGTGGCCCCCGCGAAGACCGTGGACCCCGCAATGATCGAGGGCCCCGCGATGATCGAGGACCCCGTGAAGACCGTCCGCGCCGCGAAGGCTGGGAAGACCGCGGACCCCGCGAAGACCGTGGACCCCGCGAAGAGCGTCCGCGCCGCGAAGGCTGGGAAGACCGCGGACCCCGCGAGCCCCGCGAGCCCCGCGAGCCCCGTCAACCCAAAATTCAGGAACCCGTCTACGAATTTGAGGGCATCATTCCGACCGAAGGGGTGGTAGAAATCATGCCTGAGGGCTTTGGATTCCTGCGTTCGAGCGACTACAACTACCTGAATTCGCCGGACGATGTGCTGCTCACCCAGCAGCAGATCAAGCACTACGGACTCAAAACGGGCGACACCGTCCGCGGCGAAGTGCGCCCTCCGCGCGAAGGCGAGAAATTTTTCCCGCTGACCAAGGTGCACATGATCAACGGAAAAAATCCGGAATTCATTCGCGACCGCGTAGCCTTTGAGCACCTCACGCCCCTGTTTCCTGAAGAGAAATTCAATTTGACCGGGCGCAAAGCAACCATCAGCACGCGCATTATTGACCTCGTGTCTCCCATCGGTAAAGGCCAGCGCGGACTCATCGTCGCGCAACCCAAAACCGGTAAGACGACCCTGCTCAAGGAAGTAGCTAACGCCATTGCCGCCAACCACCCCGAGGTGTACATGATCATCCTGCTGATCGACGAACGCCCTGAAGAAGTGACCGACATGGCGCGCAGCGTGAATGCCGAAGTCGTTGCCTCGACCTTTGACGAACCTGCGGAACGCCACGTGCGCGTCGCCAACATCGTCCTCGAGAAGGCCAAACGGCTGGTCGAAAGCGGCCACGA
>SYCM01000047.1 GCA_005786915.1 Bacteroidota bacterium
ACCATGTCTACGTTGCCGTCTCCGTCAAAGTCGTAGTCGTACATGCGGTAGTTGGTGTAGTACCCGTTGATGGTGTCGGTGTTTCCGTAGTACGAACCGTATCCCGGACCGTAGGACTTCTGGTACTTGACGTAGGTGTCGGGGTTGATGCTGCCCACGGTGATTCCGCTGGACAGGGTAACTCCAAGACCCTTGCGGGCTGCACCTTTCTTGGTGGTGATGAGCACGACGCCGTTGGCCGCACGTGAACCGTACAGGGCCGTTGCCGCTGCACCTTTCAGTACCGTTACTTTGTCGATGTCTTCAGGGTTGATGTCCATAGCGGCGTTACCGTAGTCGTATCCGCCACGGCCCGTGCGCTGGTCGCTCGAGTTGTAAATGTCGTTTGAGATGGGGATACCGTCGACGACGAACAACGCTTGGTTGTTTCCGGTCAGCGACTTGTATCCGCGAACGACGACGTTCGAAGAACCACCCATCGTACCCGACTGGCGAATGGTGACCCCAGCAACCTTACCTGAAAGCGAAGCCATGAAGTTGGCGTCTTTCACTTTGGTTACTTCGGCACCGCTCACCTCTTGTACGGCATAGCCAACGGTCTTTTTGTCGCGGGTAATACCCAAGGCCGTTACGACTACTTCGTCGAGTTTGCTGGTAGATTCCGCCAATTTGACATTGACTACAGCACCCGAAGCTGCGACCTCCTGGGAGGCGTAACCGAGTGCGGAGAAAACCAATACCGCGTTCTGACCGGCCGTGATGGAGTATTTACCATCAAAGTTGGTCGCCGCTGCATTGTTGGTGCCCTTGACTCGGACTGATACCGAGGGGAGGCCTTCGCCCGAAGCTGCGTCGGTTACCGTACCGGAAACCGTGCGCTGCGCAAAGGCAGACACGGACAGTAGGGCCGCTGCAACGAAGGCAAGAAAAGATGCTCTGCGTTTCATAAGTGTTAATGAATTATTAAGGTGAATGCAAAGTAGTGAAAATTTACATTGGTTCTTCATTAAAACGAATAACCAGTATTTAAAAGCGCAATGCGGCGGACTAGCGGGGCGCCGAAGTCCGGTCCGCCCAGGCCACAAGGGCTGCGCTCATCCACACCAGCACTGCACCCTTGTCGAGGTCCAGGAAGTTGTTGAGCACCCCGTGCACCCAGTAGGTGACCAGGCCCAGCATCGCGACCAAGAGCAAGCTGCGGTCTTCGCCCGGCGGCATGCGTAGGTAGGCGCGGGATCCGCTGCGAAAGAGCACTAAGAGCAGCGCCGCAACCAGCACAAGGCCAGGCCAGCCCTGCTCCGCCAAAGGGCCAATGTACTCGGAGTGGGCGTTGCCCAAATCGCCCGCATTGGTCGATATAATGGTAAGCTGCGAGGAGTGCTGAAAGGGGGCGTACTGAAACTGGTAGGTACCCAGTCCCCAACCGGTGTGCGGGCGCTCCTGCCACATGCGCAGCGCCGAGGCCCAGCGGTTGAGTCGCTCCAGGTTGGACGCGTCGGTCGAAATGTTAGAGGCGCTTTGGATGTGCTCGCTGAAGTTGTCGCTGGAGACCGTGTCGTTTTTGGTAAAGATGCGAACCCACTGGTCCTGCGTGGCCCACAAGGCGGTGAGGCCGATTAGGGCGATCAGGGCGATTTGCCGCGCCGAAATCCGCCAGGCAAACACGAGGTACACCGCGCCCGCCGCCGCCAAACTCAGCCAGGCCGCCCGGGTGTAGGAGAACACCAAGGCAACCGTCAGCAGCAACCAAAGTCCGAGGTGCACGAAGCGAGCGACTAAGGACTGCGGCCGCGCAAGAGCCCACACCGACCAAGGGTAGACAAAGGCCAGGGCCATGCCGTACACCGTGTGCTCCTTGTAGAAGGGAAACATGACCCAGGTCGAGGTCTCCTTAGAAAAGCCGTACTGGGCGTGGACGTACAGGGTCCAAAGCGCCGCCACCGCTAGGCTGAACGTGTACAGCGGAAAAACCAAGCGCCGCGCCCAAGCCTTTTCAAACGCGGTCCCCAGCATAAAGTACATGGGCAGCAAAAACCACAGCCGGCTGAGCACGGCCTTGAAACTGACCAGCGGCATCTCGCTGAAGAGGACAGTGACCGCCATCCACGCGAGCTGCAGCAGCACGACCAAGGTAAGCGGCTGCTTGAGGATCGGCCACGGCAGCCGTCCGAGGTGCAGAAAACGGACCAACGCAAAAAACGAAAGGCCCGCCAAGAGCACCTCGCCGGGCAGGCTGAGCCCCAGATTGAAGTCGGATTCCTTAAGCGTGATCGAAAGGGGCGTGAGCGCCACTACCGCCAAAAGCAGGCTCTCGACGTGGTAGAGCGCCCACAGCACGACAGCCAGGGCAAACGGCACGGCGGCCACGGCATAGGCCTCAAAGGCTACGGCGGTTCCCGTGGCCACGGCCAAACCGACCGCCGCCCACCAACCGGTGCGCCCGCTTAAGACGGGAGCTTGTCCTTGAGCTCCTTCCATGTGTTGGCGCCCAAAATGACGACCATGGTGCTTACAAAAGCCGAGAGGGCTGAAACCACAACGACTAGCCAGCGTACCGGGTACTTTTTCTTGTCTGCCGGCACCGCGGCGTTCACCCGAAACGTAGCCGGCAGCACCTGCTGGGCATCGACGCGGGCTTGGTCGAGCTTGGTTTTGACCTTGACCTCTTCTTCTTTCATCAAGTGCAGCTCGTCGCGGAGGGCCACGTAGCGTCCGCCGTACTTACCCAGTGTGTCCAGCAGTGATTTGAGCTGCTTGATGGTTTTTTCGTTGCGGCCCTCGGCGATGGCGGTGGCGTACTGCTCCGACACGACCATGGATTGGCCTTCGTACTCGTGCACGCCTTTGCCGCGGAGCACCTTGATTTCGTCTTCCATGTCGCGCAATTCCTTTCGGATTTTTTGGTACTCGTTCTTAACCAGATTCAATCCCACCACGGCGCGCTCGCGCTGGATACGGCTTTTTACTCGGTCGAGCAGGTCCACGATGGCGTTGGCCATATCGGCGGCCATCTGCGGGTCTTCGTCGAGCACCGAAATGCGGACGCTCATGAACTGCGTGCGCTCGAACGATACCTTGTCGTTGAATTCTTCGTGCAGGTCGGTGCGCAGGGTTTTGCTCGACGGGTCGAGGTCGTAGTGCTCAATGAGGTTGAATCGGGCGGTAATCGTGTCCAGAATGGCGTCCGAAGACAGCACCTGGAGCAGCTGCTCGGCCTGTTCTTCGGCACCAAACTCGAGAAAGTCCTCGTCTTGGTAGGAGTTCTGGGGCAGCAAGGCCTTGGACGCGGAATTGGTCGTCGACGGGAACACCACCACCGTGGATTCGTACAAAGGCGTGATGAACCAGGGGCCTGAAGCGACCGCGGCAACCACCGCGGCGACCAGCGGAGCGGCAATCAGAGCCTTGCGGTTGCGGAACAAAAAAAGCAGCAAATTCTGCGAGCTGGGGTCCATAGTTATGCGTGATTCAGGTCCACAAAGATAGGTTTTTGCCGAGCAGCTCTTCGAGGCGCGACAGGTCGTCGGCAAAGTAGGTCCAGGCGGCCGTGCGATCTTCGGACGTCAACTTGAGCGGCTTGGCGGCGGCCGTAGCCGATTGGGCGCTCCGCTTGAGGCCCTCGGGCAGGTGGTCTTTGAGCCAACGCCCCACGGGGTGGTGCTGGGCGAACCGCGCCAGGTGGGGCCAGCGCACGTCGTGGGCGGCGTGCACCCGCTCCGCGTGGGGCAGCGCCACCGCCTCAAGCCCTAGGAAGTCCTGAATCTTCCGCCAAAAAGCCTCGGGCGCGCTGAAGGCCTGCTCGTACACCGCAACGTGCAGTCGGGCCCCCGAGTGCGTCCAGCGCTCCAGCGAATCGGCGTAGCGGCTGAGGGCCACCAAGTTCTCGCTTTGGCCCCAGGCGGGCGGGCGGGCGGCGTCTCGGGCCAGCTCCTCGACAAAGCTCCCCGACATAAGGCCGTACTTGCGGGCCATGCGGTAGTGCGAAAAAGCCCGGTCAACGGGGTTTCGCAGGACGGCAATGGCCTTGATCCCGGGATGGGCCTGGGGCAGCGCGCGGGCGGCCGAGGGGCTCCAGAAGTAGCTGGTCGATGCCTCCATGCGGATCTGCCCGGGCTGGGCGTGTGCCCAAAGCCGTGCGTAATGCTCGGGCTGTCGTACGAAGGCCTGATGCCGGGGCGGAAGGGGGTCGGCCTGGCTCCAGTAGTCCGCGCCGGCGTCGGGCGAAACGCGCAAAAACGCCGAGCTGAACGTCGACGGATCCAGCTCCTCGGCGTAGAAATTGGGTTCCTTGATGCGCGACATAGCCACCCCCGGATGGGCGTTCAGCCAGTCCGCAAGCGTCGTGCTTCCGGATTTGGGCACCCCGATGAGCGCAGCGTCGAGCACGGGTATCAACGCCATAAGGCCAGGCTTCGTATGCCGGTCCTGCGGCGCACCGCGACGAGGGCCCAGACGTTCCACAAAATCATCGTTCCCGAGGTCGCCCAGGCGGCCCCAGCCGCGCCGAGCCAGGGAATCAAGACCAAGTTGGCCCCTGCGTTGGCCGCGGCAGCGACGGTCATCGTGCGCCGAGCGGACTGCTCGTGGCCCGTTAGGTTGAGCAAGTACATCACCGGACCGCACAAGGCGTTCACCACCTGCCCCAGCGCCAGGATGCGAAGGAGTCCGGCGAGCGGAACCAAATCCGCGCTAAACCACGAGAGCAGCCAGGGCGCAAAGAGCACAATACCTATAAAGGCCGGCGCACTCACGGCGGCGTTCAGCAGGGCCACGCGCCGCACCTCATCCTGGAGCTCGTCGCGGCGGCCTTGGGTCCAGAGTTCCGAAATCTTGGGTCCGAGGGAGGCGTTGATGGCAAACTGCGCGAAGGTGATCAGGGTTCCGATTTTGAACGCAACACGGTAGCCGCCCACGTCGTCGGCGTCGAGGAAGTAGCCGAGCATCAGAGTGTCGGTCCAGGTCATGACCATGAACAGGGTGCCGGTCAGGAACATGGCGGTGGCCGTTCCGCGCAGTGCCCACAGGCTGCCCAGTTCAACCTGGCGCACGCGGAGCCATCCCGGGCCCACCGCTAGCAACGCAGCGGCCGCCAGCGCGCCCACGGCGTACTCGGGCCGGTCAAGGCCGGGAACCAGCGCCATGAACAGGGCCACGCCGCCCAGCATGATGCTGCTTTGCAGCAAACCAAAGGAGGTATAGCGGTGCTGGGCGCGCTGGGCCTCCGACCACACCTGCATGACGGTCCAGGCGGGCATGGCGAGCGCGGCACTCCGCCATAGGCCCGTGAATCCCCCGTAATGTTCGGTCAGGAAGGGCGCGGCGAACCAAAGCACGGCCCCCACCAGCAGCGAACCGAGCAGCGAGGCGGTCATCGCTTGGTCCACAAAATGCCGGGCAGCTTGCGGACTGCGGGCGGGCACCTCCCGAATCAAGAGTCCGTCCAGGCCCCACTTAGCCGCCACCGAACCAATGCTGAGCACGGTAAAGGCCAACTCGAAGTAGCCGTACCCACTCGCCCCCAAGCGGCGCAGGGCCAGAAAGGCAAAGGCGTAGCCCGCCACCGCGCCCGCCACCTTGAGCGCCAGCACGAGGCCCGAACGGCGAAGGACCAGCTTCCAGGCATCCAAACGGGTCGACCATGAATACGGCATGCGGCAAAGGTCATACTTTTGGCGGCATGACCCATGCCCCCCGACCTTTTCGACTGGCGGTCAACGCGCGCTGGCTACTTGCGGGCTCGCTGGAGGGCACCGGGTGGTACAGCCACCGCCTGCTGGAGCGGCTGTGCGCCACGCCCGACTGGGAAGTGCACCTTTTCTTTGACCGCTGCGTCGAGGGCTTTGACTACCCCGGAGCGGTGAAGGACGTCGTGGGGCTTCCGGCGCGCCACCCCTGGCTCTGGAAGCTGTGGAACGAGCGCTCGGTGCCCTGGATGCTGTGCCGCATCAAGGCCGACGCCTACTGGTCGCCCGACGGCCTCTTGCCTTCGCGAACCGCCCTCAAGCGGGTTGGCTTGGGCGGACTACCCCTCGCGGCGACCGTGCACGACCTGAACTTTGTCCACCAGCCCGAGGGAATTCCGCCGCGGGTGGGCCAGTACTACCGGCGGGTGGTGGCGCGCGGAGTGGCCGAGGCCAACCTGCTCTTCACCGTGTCGCAAACGTCCAAAAACGACCTTGCGGCGACCTACGGGGCGGACCCCGAACGCATCGTCGTGACCTACAACGCGCCCCAGCAGGCCTTTGCTCCGCAGGCGAACGGCGGCGAAGCGCGGCAGCGGTGGGCCGGCGGCAAACCCTATTTTTTGTTTGTCGGCGCGTTCACCCCGCGCAAAAACGTGGCGACCCTCCTGCGGGCCTACGGCGCGTTCCAGTCGCGGTATCCGGAGCGGAACGAGCAGCTCGTGCTCGTGGGAAATCCGCTGCACCGCGACGCTGAGCTGGAACAGCTGGCGCGTGCGGCCGGGCCGGGGGTGCACTGGGCCGGACGTGCCGAAGGAAGCGACCTGAACGCCCTGTACTCGGGGGCCCTGGCCTTTTGCTTTCCCTCCAAGTTTGAGGGCTTCGGCATTCCCTTGATCGAGGCGATGGCTTCGGGCTGCCCGGTGCTCAGCAGCTCCGCCAGCTGCATGCCCGAAGTAGCCGGTGATGCCGCCCGGTACGCGGCGCCCGACGACGTCGACGCGTGGACGGAACTGCTCTATCGGGCTGCGACCGAAGACGCCCAGGAATGGATTCAGCGCGGACTCGCCCAGGCCGCCCGGTACGACTGGAACCAGAGTGCCGCCACCGCCCGCGCGGCCCTCGAAACCTTGCGCCCAGCCCGATGAAGCATACCGCGGGAGTGGACGAGGCCGGCCGCGGACCCTTGGCAGGTCCTGTGGTCGCCGCCGCCGTGCTTTGGAGGGACGACTACCGGATCGACGGGCTTACCGACTCCAAAAAACTGAGCTCCGCCCAGCGGGACCGCCTGCGGACCGAACTCGAGGACCTCTTGCCGCGAACGCACTGGGCCGTGGGCATCGCCAGCGCCGCCGAAATCGACGAAATCAACATTTTGCAGGCGACCTACCTCGCCATGCACCGCGCCATTGCCCAACTCGAGCCCGCGCCCACGCTGCTGCTGGTCGACGGAAACCGCTTCAAGCCCTATGCAGGAATCGCGCACCGCTGCGAGGTCAAGGGCGACGCGCGATTTCAGGCCATTTCTGCCGCGTCCATCTTTGCCAAAACGGAACGCGACCGCCTGATGACGGAACTCCACGAAGCGTTTCCGCACTACGGCTGGGACCGCAACATGGGCTACCCCAGCCCCGCCCACCGCGCCGCCCTTGAGGTGCACGGCCCCAGCCCTTGGCATCGCCGTAGTTTTGCCTGGAAACCAAGCCAATTAAGCCTCGAACTATGAACCGAAACCGCATCTTCGCGCACACCACCCTGGCCGCAATCGCCCTTGTGCTGGTGGGAGCCTGCGCCACCGAACCCGCGAGCAACCACCCCATGGGTCCCGGGGTGGCCGGCAACGCCTTGTGGATGGCCGACGTTCCGTCGGTTGCCGCCGCCAGTGCCCAGGCCGGCGTATTGGACAGCTTGGGCGACGCCTACCGCGACCTGCGCATCATTCACGGCGCCATGACGAGCTGGCCCGACGGCCGCGCCCTGCTCAGCGTGCACCGCACGGGCGAAATGGGCAGCTCGTGGATGCTGACCGCTCCGCGCGGAAGCTGGTCGCCCAACCAACTTCGCGCGCCCTACGAGGTGCGCACCTACAACGGGACCAGCCTGTACGAGGGCGAAGGCTGGGCGGCCGCCGGTTCGGACGAATACCTATGGGTCACCACCAGCGACCTGCTGCTTGAAGAGGTGCTGCGCCGCAACCCCAACACGGCGCGGCTCGACAGCGCGACCGAATACCTGCTTGAAGCGCTTCCCGAAGGCGGAGTCGCCTACGGAGCCGAAGCCGCGTCGGCCTTTGGAGCGCCGAGCGCGCTCACGTTCCAGTGGAACGGGCCGCGGAATCTGGAAAGTTCCGAAGTCCGCTATCCCGACCGCACCGCCGCGCCCATTCGGTCGAGCGGCCGCGTGCAGCTTCCGCCCGTGGACAGTACCACGGTGGCCGTGGCGGGGAATTCCGTGCGCTTTACCGACGACGAACGCGAACTCGAAACCCTTGGGTCGGGGCAAGGCGCCTGGAAAACCTACATCCGCCGCGTGCCCTTTGTCATGGCAAGCTGGCAGCAGTGGGCCGACAGCAGCCACTACCTGCCGCACTGGACCCACCACGACTCGGTGACCGACCGCTGGACCAGCGCCTACCCGCAGTACCAGTACACGAAGTCCTACGGCCGGGTGTGGGTGAGTACCGACGACACGCTGCGCTTCGCGCGGAACGTAGCATTTCGCTTGGATCCCGTGGACTTTGACGGCGACTTCATTCAGGCGGACTTGCTGCGCGGTCGCGGAGGCGACCTCTGGACCCTGCGCGAAGACGACGGCGAACGCGCCCGATGGACCTTAACGTGGCGACCCTGGTCCCCGGTGCCCGCAGCGACCCTCACTGGTGAGGCGGGGACTGAGCCCGTGAAGTAGTCGGCCAGCGCGGGTCCGAACGAGGTCCGCAAAGAGTGCCGCAAGGGCGGTTTTGCCCGACCTTTGCGGCATGCAATCCTTCGCTGAATCTATTTTGGCCGGAATTCCGGCGGAACTCCCCGCCCACCCTGGCATTGACCCGAATGTGCCGCACGCCCCGGTGCGCAAAGACATTTTGAGCGCGGACGAAAAAAAACTCGCCCTGCGCAACGCGCTCCGCTACTTTGAGCCTAGCCACCACGAAGTTTTAGCGCCCGAATTTGCCGAGGAACTTCGCCGCTACGGCCGCATTTACATGTACCGCTTTCGGCCGACCTACGCGATGCACGCCCGGCCGATAGGGGACTACCCCGCACGCACGCCCCAAGCGGCAGCCATCATGCTGATGATCCAAAACAACCTGGACCCGGCGGTGGCGCAGCATCCGCACGAGCTAATCACCTACGGCGGCAACGGGGCGGTCTTTCAAAACTGGGCCCAGTACCTGCTGACGATGCAGTACCTGGCCACGATGACCGAGGACCAAACGCTGCACATGCATTCGGGGCATCCCCAGGGGCTGTTCCCGTCGTCGCCGCAGGCTCCGCGCGTGGTGGTCACCAACGGAATGGTGATCCCGAACTACTCCAAGCCCGACGATTGGGAGAAATTCAACGCCCTGGGCGTCAGCCAGTACGGGCAAATGACCGCCGGAAGCTACATGTACATCGGCCCCCAGGGCATCGTGCACGGAACCACCATCACCGTCATGAACGCGGCCCGAAAGTTCACGAAGGGTCCGCTCGAAGGCAAGCTGTTTGTGACCGCGGGCTTGGGCGGAATGAGCGGCGCCCAACCCAAAGCCGCCTCCATCGCCGGCCTGGTCAGCATCACCAGCGAGATCAACGCCGCCGCCGCCGAAAAGCGCCACGCCCAAGGCTGGGTAGACCGCCTGACCTACTCGGCCGACGAGGCCATTGACCTCGCGCTGGCCGCGCAAGCCGTGCAGGGCAACACCTCGATCGCCTTTGTCGGCAACACCGTGGACCTCTGGGAGCGAATGGTCGCCCGCAACGTTCACGTCGACCTGGGCTCGGACCAAACCTCGCTACACAACCCCTGGGCCGGGGGCTACTACCCGCAAGGCTACGGCTACGAAGAATCCAACCGCTTGATGGCGGAGGACCCGGAGCGATTCCGCACTGAGGTTCAGGCCACCTTGCGCCGCCACGTCGCCGCCATCAACACGCTGCACGCCCGAGGCATGTACTTTTTTGACTACGGCAACGCATTTTTGCTCGAGTCCAGCCGCGCCGGAGCCGACGTCCTTGCCGCCAACGGACTGGACTTCGCCTACCCTAGCTACGTGCAAGACATCCTGGGCCCCATGTGCTTCGACTACGGTTTTGGACCGTTCCGCTGGGTTTGCGCCAGCGGCTCCGCCGACGACCTGCGCAGCACCGACCGCATCGCCGCCGACGTGCTGCGCGCCCTGGCGGCCGAAGCGCCCGACGACATTCGCCTCCAGATGGAAGACAACCTGCGGTGGATCGAGCAGGCCGAGCAGAACCGCCTCGTGGTCGGCTCGCAAGCCCGCATCCTCTATGCCGACAGCGTAGGCCGAATCGCCATCGCGCGGGCCTTCAACCAGGCCATCAGCCGGGGGGAATTGGGGCCTGTGGTCCTCGGCCGCGACCACCACGACGTGAGCGGAACCGACTCTCCCTACCGCGAAACCTCGAACATTTACGACGGGTCGCGCTTTACCGCCGACATGGCCGTGCACAATGCCATTGGCGACAGCTTCCGCGGGGCGACCTGGGTGTCGCTGCACAACGGCGGCGGCGTGGGCTGGGGCGAGGTCATCAACGGCGGATTCGGCATGCTGCTCGACGGCAGCGCCGAGGCCGACACCAAGCTCGAGCGCATGCTCTTTTACGACGTCAACAACGGAATCGCCCGCCGCGCCTGGGCCCGCAACGCCGAAGCGCTGACCGC
>SYCM01000048.1 GCA_005786915.1 Bacteroidota bacterium
ACGCCACCTCGGCGTCGTGCGCTTTTCGGCCTTCGGCGACGTGGTTTTGCTTCATTCGGTGCTGTCGCAGGTGGCCAACGACGGCGACCGCATCACCCTTTTTACGCGTCCCCGTTGGGCGGAGCGCCTGCCGGCGCACCCTGGCATCCAAGTGCACGGGCTGGACGTGGACCGCGGGCCCTACCGCCGCTTTTTTGCGCTGATGTGGTTTTGGTGGGGCTGGATGCGCTCTGCGGACCTCACCGCGTGGTACGACGCGCACAGCCACCTTCGCACCCGAAGCAGCCGTTGGATCGCTCGCGTGCTTCAAATTCCCCAGGGCCGTGCGGCCAAACCGCGACCGGAGCGGCGCGCGGTACTGGCCGGGCGCGCACAATCGGCCCCGAATGCCTACGAGCTGCACTTTGCGGAGCTTGCCGCCTTGGGTTGGACGAAATGCCGGGATTTGCCGGCGGTCCCTCCCCGCGGAAGCCTCGTGCTCCTGGCGCCGCACGCGAGCCGAGAATCGAAGCGATGGCCGCTCGACGAAGCAGCTCGACTAGGGCGTCAGCTGCAGCAGGAAGGCTACGAGGTGATGTTCCTCGGAGGTGCAGACGATCCAGCAACCGAGGGTTTTGCTTCGGCCCTTGGTAGTTCTGCTCGAGAAGAAGAAGCGCTGTGGCTTCGTGCCCGCGCCGCCGTGGTGTGCGATTCGGCCGCCCAGCATTTGGCTTACCGTTATCAGGTACCGGCGGTGGCCCTTTGGGCGGGAACGCATCCGGCCGGCGGGTTCGCCGCGCCCAGTCCGGTGCGGCATTTGGCGGCTGAGGTGCGCTTGGGCTGTCAGCCCTGCAGCATTTTTGGGGCCGACGGGTGCCGCCGCGGGGACTGGGCCTGCCGCCAGGCGCTGAGCGCAGAGGCCGTCCGATCGGCCTTGAAGGACTTGGGGGTGTAGCACACAACAATTTGGTAGCTTGCGGGTTACCTCTGTATGCAGGAACAGCGCTACCGACTCCGCATCGGAGACCAAATCGTGGGCTACCTACGACGAATTGAGGGAACGGATTTTTATTCGCCCGACGGTTTTTGGTGGACGGGAAAGCCGTTGGAGTACGCGCACGTGGATGAGGCGGTTGGTTTGCGCGACCGGCGCCGTACGCATTTGTACGAGTGGGATATTGTGCAGTTCAAGCCAGTTCCGGATTCCGCCGAGGAGTTGGGGGTGTTCCTATGGAATAAGGGCCAAAAGCGTTGGGTGCTCCGAAGTGTGGAATCGGAGGTGGACTATCACTTGGAGTTCAATGGGTTTACCCTGTTTCAGTCTGCGGACCTCAGCTTTTACAGCCACGTTTTTCTCAACCCGGAACTTCAGCGTTCATGGGGCCTGGAGGAGTGACCTCAGACGGGGTATCCGAATCAAGCGACTAAATCCGTTTGCAACCGACTGCCCAGTCCAAGGGGCCGTTGGTTTGCGCCATGGTAGTTTCTTTATTGACTTGGGTGTGGGCTGAGGCCCGATGGCACGAGTTGCGCGTAGACGTAGCTGCGACGCCTGGATTTTCGTTTCATATGGTCGGAACCCGCGATTCGACGGTTCGCGAGGCCCCTAACCGCATTCATTCGGCCCTACTTGAGGTGGGCGCTAAGTGGCCGGGAAAGCGCATCACGGTTTCGTTCCATCCGTCACGTCCTTGGCAGCTTGGGAGCTCTATGGACTTGCCCATCGCACTGGGGGTACTCATGGCCTCGGGTCAAGTGCCGTTTCGCGACGGACTTCGCGCCATGGGGACCTTGGACCTCAAAGCCTTGGTGAGCTGGGTCGATGTCGATCGTCCGGCACCGCCCGCCGACGCAGGCATATTCATTTACCCAATTACGGCCGCGTGGAAGCCGCAGGGCGCGCTGTGGTCTCCGGTGAAGACTTTAGCGGAAGTGCTTGCCGTGGTGCGCACAGGCCGGCCGGTGGAGGGTGCAGAAGTGTCGGGCCGATTGCGCACGACTCCAAAATGGCCCAGTTTGGAGCTCAGTCCCAAGGCCGTTACCGCCCTAGGTCTGGTAGCGGCAGGAAGGCATCCGGCCTTTTTGTACGGCGCACCGGGCGTTGGTAAAACGGAGTTTGCCCGAGCAGTTCACCTGCTTCGAAGTGCGGTAGAGCCCAATTTGCCCTACGTCGAACCGCCTTCAAACTTCACTCCGGTTCAGCTCGTTGGGGCCAAGGGCGCATTCTGGGCAGCCGGGACTGGGGTGCTTTTTTTGGACGAGTTGGGCGAAATGCCGGTTCGCACCTTGGAAGGGCTGCGCAAACCCATGGAGTCGTTGTGGTCGCGTGAATCGCTGCCCAGCCCGTTGGTAATCGGAGCTACCAACCCTTGTCCGTGCGGTTTCTCGGGTCACGACCACCTGAAGTGTACCTGCTCTGCAAACCGTATATCGCGGTACCAAGAGCGGTTTTCGGCTCCGTTTCTCGACCGATTCCACATTGCCTTAGCGCTGTCGATGCGCGACGAACGCATGGCCGTACCCTGGGATGAGCTCGTATTCAAGCTCCGCCACGCGGTCGACCAGCAGCGCAGCCGGGGTCCCTGGAACGGCAACGGAGCCATGCCCATTGAGTCTTTTGCTTTGGACGCCGGATATTCACGGGACGCCCTCGAAACTATGCATAACTGGCATAAAAAGAGCGGATTGGGCCTACGCGCGTTGCACCACGCCATGCGCGTGGCTCGCACTTCAGCGGACTGGAATCAGCGAACCCGCGTGACGGCGCACGACGCATGGCTCGCGATATCATTCCATGCGAGTCAGTTCCGCACTACTTCCACGTCCGATCCTTGGGGTCCGGAGCATTCTTGGTCCAAAGCAATGGGCCTTCGCAGCCCTGAACCTCAATGACCACCGAGGAGGCCCCACCGAAATAGGTCAGAAGGTGCTTGCGCCACGCGCGAAAGCGCTCCAAGTCAAACTGTGGGCAGGGCAGCGTCAGCACGGTAATAACGGTTCCTTCGACCACCACCACTGCGGGGTCGGCGTGAGGAAGCGTTTTGGAATCGCGGCCGGGCTTGACGGCATTATGGTCAATGAAGTCGGGCATCCAGCGCTTCATGGCCCAGTTGAGGTCGTCGGCGGATGCGAACTCAAAGACTCGAACGTGGACGTTGAGTTTGGTGCTGCGGCCGAGGTTGTCTTCGCTCTTTTCTTTGGCTTCGAGCTTGAAGTGCGCGCTGAAGGCGGGCTCTTCTTGTTCCAGTGCGCCTAGCGATTCGCCCTGAAGGTTAAGGGTTTTCACCGCGTAGTTGGCGGCTAGTTCCGACTGAAAGCCTTTGATGCGCTGCTGAAGGTCGTCGGATTGCCCATAGGCCGCGGCGCTCAGCGCCAAGAATGCGATAAATAATCGGTTTGCAAGCATACTGCAAACATACGCGCCGTGTGATTTAGGTATTTTTGACGCGTGAAACCGTGGATGTTCGTTTTAAGTTGGGGGTGGATGCCCGTGCTTTATGCGCAAATCGTCAACGTCGAGGCGATGCGCGGACCTGCGGAGCAAGACACGACCGAAGAAGTTCACGGCCGGGTGGACGGCGGATTTTACCTCGGGGGAACGCAGGCATTGCTACTCAAGTTGAACGGCTCGGTTAACGCAACCCGGAGAGTCGACCACCACGTTTGGTACGGAATTGCGAGCGCCAACTGGGCGACTCGATTGGGCGACAGCAAGTTTGATTTCGAGCGTAACGGCATGCTTCACGTGCGGTACAACCGCATCTACAACGAGAAAATCACGGCGGAGTACTTCGTGGAATGGCAAAGCAACCTGCCCATGCGGATAGCGCGCCGCTTCAACCTGGGAGGCGGTCCGCGCTACACCGCGATCTCGGCGCCAGGGGTTAAGCTCTACATCAACCCGCTGCTCATGTATGAGTACGACGTGGAGTCGTTTTCGGCCAAAACCGACCATGCGCTGCGATTGAACACCTACCTCAGCTTGGACCGGCAATGGGATCAATGGCGCTGGACCACAGTGGCATACTACCAGCCGCGCTTCGGGCGGTTCGAGGACATTCGGGCCATGATTAATTCTCGGCTTTCGGCCCCCCTGCGTCCTGACCTTAGCCTCGTGGTCATTGGCCAGCTCAACTATGATGCCTATCCGGCGGGTACCGACGTGCCCCAGTTTACGTTGTACAGTACCACGGGCCTCAGCTGGAAGTTCTAGCTGACACGGCACGTTGTTTGGTACATGCGGCGTCATGGCAAAAACTAAAACCTCAGAGGCATTTAAACGTCTTTTTTCCCTGCTCCTTTGGGACCGCAAAGACATTTTGCGCATTCTTTCTTTTGCTGTACTAAGCGGAGCATTCAGCCTTATGCTCCCCCTTGGCGTGCAAGCGCTCGTAGGGCAATTAATGGGCGGACGCTTGTCTTCTACCTGGCTAATTCTGACCGTTTTGGTGGTGGTTTCGAGCCTTTTTATGGGCCTTTTCGGGTTGTTCCAAATGCGCCTGTCGGAATGGGTTCAGCAGCGGATTTTTGTGCGGAGCGCCACCTACTTCATGTCGGTAATGCCCGCAGCGGTGCCTGACGAAGACCAAAAATCATGGTACGAGCGTGTCCACCGATTTTTTGATACGATTACCATTCAAAAGGAGCTTCCCAAGATTTTGGTTACAGCCTCGGCGGCTATTCTTCAGCTGCTCTTCGGTTTCTTGTTGTTGATGCTCTACGACTTCATGTTCGTCGCGGTTTCCTTTTTGATCTTAGGTATCGCTGGCATCCTGATTCGGTACGGTTTTTCGCGCGGATTGGGCTACAGCATCGACGAAAGTTCCGAGAAGTACCGCATCGCAGATCAAATCGAGAATTTTGCTCGAGCGCGGTCGGAAGTTCCGCATTCGCCGCCTCCTTACGACTCGGTTTCGAGGCTGCTCGTAAGCTACCTGCGCAACCGTCGGGACCATTTTAGGGTGGTCTACCGCATGAACTCTATCATGGTCGGTCTGCGCTTGGCGTTCACCGCCTTGTTGCTCATTGCGGGTGGATGGCTCGTGGTCGACCGCAGCGTATCCATTGGTCAGTTTGTCGCGGTGGAAATCATCTTTTTAACCATTTTGACGAGTCTTGAAAAGCTCGTTTCTAGTGCGGAATCCCTGTTTGACATGCTGACTTCGGTCGTAAAGCTCGACAAGGCCTTTTGGACCCGCGACCTCAAGCCCCAGGCCTTCAGTGACTTTGACATTGAACACGCCGACATTCCCGAGGAGCTTCGGCAAATTTGCATGGAAACTCGCGCCACCGACCAGTGGGTGCGGCCGCGGCGCTGGATTGTTGGCGTTTCGTTCTTTGTCGTCTTGTCGTTCTTTTTACCCTGGACTCAAACGGTGGCCACGGAGGGCTTTCTAGTATTCGACGATCCGATGGACCGCATGATGCCCCTAGCCATGGCCGAAGATGGGCGACTGGCCGCTTGGCTGGTACGTGAAGGTGATGCCGTAAAAAAGGGAGATA
Organism: Bacteroidota bacterium; assembly: GCA_005786915.1. Lineage (GTDB taxonomy): Bacteria > Bacteroidota > Bacteroidia > Flavobacteriales > Schleiferiaceae > TMED14. The sequence continues at coordinate 5,482 of SYCM01000048.1, forward strand.
CCCTGGCGCTGCTCGAAGAAACCCGCACGGAGTACATGGATCCCAACGTATTAACCAATACTGAGTTAGGGCGTGATGCCAAGTCGAACGCCGTGGATGGATTCCGCCAAAAAATGGCCGCCCTTGAGGTGCAAATTCAGCAGGCTCAATTCGCGATGCCCCTTCAAATCGCGGCGGCTTGGCGCAAAGTCCGCGCAGACAGCGCGAAGTACCAGGCGGCAGCCCTTGAGGCCCGATACACGGGGCTTCAGGCCCAGCGGGCTGACAGCTTGTTTCGTTGGGGCGCCCTGAGCCGTTTGGAGTGGGAGCAGCGCCAAACCAAAGCTCAAGAGGCCCGCTCAAAGGCTGAATTTACTGAGCAGGATTGGATGTCCTCACGGCTGAATGCCCGCAGCAAGTCGGCAGAGTGGAAGGAGAAAATCGCCAAACTCCAGAGCGAGCGTGCCGCAGCCGCGGCGGACATGGCCTCGGCACAAGACGCATTGGCCGACGCTGAAATTAAGGTGGGCGGAGTGCAGCGCCGTCAAGGTAACCGCGCCCTGCTCGCGCCCCGCGACGGCTTTGTGGTGCAGTTGAGCTATGTGGCCCCCGGGGCCTCGGTCAAAAAAGACCAACCCTTGCTCTTTTTGGCTCCGGAGGGCGCCCCCTCAGTGGTAATGGCTAAAGTCAAGCCATTTGATGTGCCGTTGCTTACTGTGGGCGATTCCGCACTTTGCGCCCTTGATGGATGGCCAATCCTTCAAATTCCCGGTTGGCCGCGTTCCAGTGTGGGCCTCTTTTCGGCCAAAGTCCGCTACATAGCCTCGCAAGCCGATGCCGAAGGCTTGTTTGCCGTGGTCCTCGAGCCCACCGAAAAATGGCCCACTAATGCGCGACCGGGCACCCACGTGACGGCGACCCTGCTGCTGAACGACGTTCCTATGTGGTTTGAACTGTGGCGGCAGTTTAACGGCTTTCCCGCCAACGGTCCGGGAGAACCTAAGCCTCAGGCTTCGCGATGATCCGAGCCCTAGTCCTTGTCGTTTTTGGTGCCGTTCCGGCTGTGGCGCAGGTGCTGCCTTGGAACGAGTTCATGGCCATGGCTTTGGACCGTTCGGGTGAGGTTCGCATTGCCGAGGCCAAAGTGCGCGAGGTCCAGGCCAAGCGGATGGCAGCCTTCGCAGCCTTTGAACCCAGATTGGACTTGGCCAGCGAGGGGAAGGACTACGGCAACGACCTGCAGTACCGCCTCGATCGTGCAGAGGCCCGCGTGGGCCTTCCGGGCGGAATCGACCTTGTGGGCGGTGCCGCTCAAGCTACCGGAGCGTTCATTAATCCCGAGCGCAAGACGCCCGTGGAGGGCTTGGTGAACTTGGGTATTTCAGCCCCACTGGGCGGAGCCTTGATCTTCAGCGACCGACAGTATGCATGGAATGCGGCCTCTAGGGATCTTGAAGTGGAACAGGCGAAACGGGACCGGGTTGAGCGCAAACTCCGTCTGGAGGCGGTCAAGGTCTACACCTTCTGGCAGGCCCAAGTAGAGGTTCAGTCGGCGGTCGACGAAGCAGTTGCGGTGGCCGAGGAGCGCCTCCGCCTGGTGCGCGAGGCTTTTCGCTTGGGCGAGCGCAGCGAAATGGATACCCTTGAAGCCTACCTGTCGTGGGTGGACCGCCGAACGGATGCTTCCAAGCAGCAGAGCTTTAGTGCCGCCGCCCGGGCCAATGTGGAACGAATGCTCCGAGGTGCCGACGACGTCACGGCCGACCTAAGCGGCGCCCAGCCGGATTCTCGGCCCGTAATTCTAGGGTTTTCGCCGCCTGCGTCCGCCGAGCCCCAATCGCTAAATGGGGTTCCGGAGCTGGCGATGGTGTCGTCGGTGCTCCGCCGCGAGCGGCTCGCCGTGACGACGGCGTGGGCGCAATGGCTCCCCGCTCCCTACGTGGACTACCGCATGCTTCAGTGGGGCGGAAGCACTTGGAACCCCGAGGCCGTGCAGTGGAAAGTCGGATTGGCGCTGCCCTTATTCAATCAAAAGGCACGTGCGGACTTGGCCGGAGCGCAGGCGCGCCTGCGCGCAGCAGAAGCCAATGCCGCGAGCGTCCATAATGAAGTAGAAGTCCTCCAGCGCCAGCTCGCCCAACAGGTAGAAGCGCTCGACTCCGAACTCAAAGCACTGCTCGGTGCCGAGGCGGCCTCGTATGCGCTGCTGCAGCAGGAGCGCCGCCGCTTCACCCTGGGCGAAAGCACGATGTTCCTATTGGCCAGTCGAGAAACCAAGTACCTAGAGGCGGTTCAAAAGCGCACGATGGCTTCGGCCAACCTTCAGTCGCTCGAAGCCGAGCGTCGCCTGCTGACCCGCCCCTCGCTGTAAGCGGCTAGGGCGTCGGCGACTACAAAACTGGATCCGCCCACATATATCGCTTGGTACCCGTCGTCTTTGGCGCGGTTGAGGGCGTCGGCCACCGAAGGGCATTCGGTGACGTCGATTCCGGCGACCTGCAGAAGGTCCGCCCATTCGCGCACCGGCAGGGCACGAGGTATGCTCGGCGCGCACGCGTACACCCGGCAGTCGCGGGGAATGAGCGCCCGCATTTCGTCGGTGTCTTTGTCGTTTACCACGCCCAGCACCATGGCGGAGCGCCTTCCGCGCCGCACGCGTTCCCACTGGGCCATGGCGGGTCCCCAGCCGTGCGCATTGTGGGCGGAATCGGCCACCACCATGGGCCGATCCGGCTCGAGTAGGTCCCATCGGCCGCGCAGTCCGGTGTTGGCGGCCACCTTGAGCAGGCCGCGCCGAATTTGGTGCTCGGCAAGGCCCGGACGGGCGCGAAGCGCCGCAGCGACCGCAGTGCGCACGTTGTGCACTTGGTAGTCGCCTAGCAGGTCGGTAGGGTAGGTCGCGTCGCCGGGTCCTATGTAGTGCACGGTGCAGCGGTCGAGCTGCGAGGCCACCTCGTCGAAGACTGGACGTACTTCAGCGTCCCATTCGCCCACCACGACGGGTACGTGGGGCTTGAAGATTCCAGCTTTCTCCCGAGCGATGCTGGCGCGGTCCGGACCCAAAAACGCCATGTGGTCCAGGCCGATGCTGGTGACCACCGATACGAGCGGCGTCACGACGTTGGTGGAGTCGAGGCGTCCGCCCATGCCCACCTCTACCACTGCGAGGTCGACGCGGGCGTCGCGAAAGGCGGCGAAGGCCATGCCCACCGTGGCCTCAAAAAAACTCAGATCCAGTTCGAGAATGTCGGCGCGATGGGCGTCGACAAAATCAGCGACCCAGCGCTCTGGGACCAGCCTCCCGCCCACCCGGAAGCGCTCGCGCAAGTCCAGCATATGGGGCGAGGTGTGCAGACCCACTACCCGGCCGGACTCGTGAAAAATGCTTGCGAGCATGTGGCAGGTCGACCCCTTGCCGTTGGTTCCGGCCACGTGAATGCAGGGATAGGCGCGGTGTGGATTGCCGAGACGCTCGAGCCAAAGTTCCGTTTTGTGCATGTCCAGTCGGTAGGTGGCCGGTGTACCTCCCTGCCGCTGAAACATTGGCAACCGCTGAACGAGCCATTCGCAGGCCTCGTCGAATCGGCTCATGACTTAGGTTCGCTGGAAGGTGTAGCGAATCGTCCCCACTTGCAGTTCAAGGGCAGAGGCGTCTCCTTGCCAGCGGGTTTTGAGCGCCGCTTCTTCAGCGCGACGAATCAAGCATTCTTCAGAGGTGGTCGACCCCTTCTGGCCTTGACCGTCAGCGCGTTTCACCACCCCATTTCGGTCCACATACACCTTGACCACCACGACGCCCTCTCCGTCGCAGTCGTAGCGAGGCTTGGGACGCTCTAAAGCGGACCGGGTGCCCAGCTGGTAGTTGCCTCCTCCGGAGCCTCCGGTTCCGTTACCCGTGCCGCTTCCGTTAGGGGAGCCCTGGTCGCCGCCGCCGGTTGTGCTGCCTTGTCCGCTGCCGGTGCCGCCCGCGGTGCCGCCCGGCTTGCCAAAGCCTTTGAGGCGATTGGAGAGCTCGTTGGACGGCTTAGGAGCCTGCTCAGCGGGCTTTTCGACCGTACGCTCGACCTTGGTGTCTTTGGGTTTTTCAGAAGACACCGAGGGGGCGTCTACGAAATCTTGGGTTATGACCTCCGACTCGGCTGAAACGGGCTCCGCAGCCGATGGGGCCTCGTCGCCGTCGGGGGCGGCCACGTCGTCGCCCGCTCCGTCAAGCGAATTGCCAAAACTCACGGGGATTCCATACTCCGGCGGAGGATCTTGGTAGGTCAGCCCAAAAAACGCAAAAAATACCAGCAGCACGGCGTGCACCGAGAAGGTGGTCACCAACGCCTTGTTGCGGTCTTTTTTATCGTGTTGGGCGGAACTCATGCGGCGAAAAGCGGTCGAGTTACTTCGGGTCGGTCGCAAGCACCAACTTCAGTCGGTTGCGGTACGCGATGTCCATGATTCGCACGGTTTCGCCCGTGGGCACCGACTCGTCGGCGCGCAGAATGACCACGACCTCAGGGTCTTTGCTGGCGAGGGTGAGCAGTTGGGTTTCTACCTGTTCCATGGCTACCACGTCTTCGTTCACGCTGACCTGAAGGTCTTTGTTGATCGTGACGGTGATGGACGCCTTATTCACGCTCTGCGCCTTGCTCTTGGGCAAAATGACGTCGAGCGCGCTGCTGGTGACCAGCGTCGAGGTGAGCATAAAAAAGATCAGAAGGAGGAACACGAGGTCCGTCATGGACGACATGCTGAACTCGGCGCTGACCTTGCTGCGGCTGCGTAAGTTCATGGCTACAGCGGTTCGTGCAGGAGGTCAAGAAACTCGGTCGCGCTCACTTCCATCTTGTAGATGACGGACTCGACGCGCATCACCAAGTAGTTGTAGGCAAAGTAGGCGATGATGCCTACGATGAGGCCCGCAACCGTCGTAGTCAGGGCCACGTAGATGCCCTCGGCGAGCATGTCGACCTGGACGCCCGCGCCGGCGTTGGCCATTTCACGGAAGGAAAGAATCATACCGATGACGGTTCCCAAGAAGCCGAGCATCGGGGCGCCGCCCGCAATCGTCGCGAGGTAGGGCATGTTGCGCTCCAGCTGCTGGATTTCGAGCTTGCCTTGGTTCTCAATCGAGGCAGAAATGTCCTGCAGCGGCTTGCCGATGCGCTTGATCCCCTTGCCAATCATGCGTGCGACCGGGGTGTCGCTGCGTTCGCAGGTATTGAGGGCGGACTGCATGTTGCCGGCGGCAATGAAGTCCTTGATGTCGCGCATGAACTTGTCGTCGAGCTTGTTGGCGCGCTGAATCGCGAGGTAGCGGTCGACAAACAGGTAAACCATGAGCACCGAAAGGGCCAGCATGCTGCCCATAATGAGCTGTCCGCCGATGCCCCCGGAGAACATCAAGTCAATAATGGTCATGGTTTTTTCGGTCACAACCGGTTCTGCAGGGAGGGCGCTCGTCGCGGCCTCAGCTGGCATTTCAATTTGAAGAAAAGGCACGTTCATAGGGTACTAAATTCCGAAGGGTTTGGAACAAATACAGTGCCGAAGCACACAAGTTATCAACCGAAGATGATCCAGCGCTGCACGGCGTAGACGGCGATGCCCGCTAAGTACCCCAGAAGCGCGAGGAAGGAGATTTTTTTGAGGTACCAGCCGAAGGGGATCTTTTCCAATCCCATAACGGCAACGCCGGCTGCAGAGCCGATGATGAGGATCGATCCGCCCGTTCCCGCGGTGAAGGCGAGGTACTTCCAAAAGAAGTCATCTTGAGCAAAGTAGGTTCCGGGAACCATGTCGTACATGCCCATGGCGGCAGCCACCAACGGCACGTTGTCAATAATGGCGCTTAGGACCCCGATGATTCCGCCCACCAGGTACACGCCCATCTGGGTGGTGGTGTCGAAGGCTGAATCCAGTCCTGAAGCCAAGTCCTTGAGTTGACCGGCCGTTTGAAGGCTGGCTACGGCGAGCAGGATTCCGAGGAAAAACAGCACTGAGGGGGTGTCGATTTTGCGAATCACGCTGAGAATTCCGACCTGGCTTCGCGCGGCATTGTCCTTGCCGCGGTGCATCAGGTCGGTGGCCACCCAAAGCACGCCCAAGCTGAGCATCATTCCCATAAAGGGGGGTAGGTGCGTGACGGTTTTGAACACGGGCACAAACAGAAGTCCGCCCACCCCAAAGACAAGGGCCAGGGTTTTTTCGCGTGGGGTTATGGGGCTTTGCCCTTCGCTGGAGGGCAATTCGGGGCGCTCAATGCTTCCCTTGAGGGTGAAGCTGAGGTACATCAGCGGAGCAAGGAGTGCGGCTACCGAAGGCAAGAAGATGTAGGTCATGAGGTTGCCGGTGGATACGTAGCCCCCGATCCAGAGCATCGTGGTCGTTACGTCCCCAATGGGCGACCAGGCTCCGCCGGCGTTGGCGGCAATGACGATGATTCCGCCAAAAAACCACCTCATTTGTTGGTCGTTTACGAGCTTACGGACAAGAGAAACCATCACGATTGCCGTGGTCAGGTTGTCGAGTACCGAAGAGAGGAAAAACGTAAACCATGCCAAGGTCCAAAGAAGGGCAACGGGTTTGGTTGTGCGAATTCGGTCGGTGATTACCGAGAAACCCTGATGGGCGTCGACGACCTCCACAATGGTCATTGCTCCAAGCAAGAAAAACAAAATGGACGCGATCTCGCTCACGTGCTCGAGCAAGTGGTGTTCCGCGGTATGCAGGTCGGCTCCGCCTAGAATGTACACTGACCAAAGGACCACCCCGGTAATCAGCGCCGAGGCAGCTTTGTCAATTTTAAGGGAATGCTCAAAGGCGATGGCCGCGTAGCCAAGCACAAAGAGGGCAATCATGAGGGTGTACATGGGTAATTTTTGCTAGGTGGCGCCAAGGTAGGGGGCGCAGGTTAAATATTGCTTCCCTGAATGTTAGGTTTTGGGGTGTGAACCGAAAATCGTGCCGTCGCAACCGTCAACTGGACCGCCCGCATAGCTCGCAAGCACGTTGGGTTCGCCCCGTAGCCTCAGCAGTCCCAAGTAGGCAAAGGCGAGGGCCTCTTTGGATTCTAAGACTTCTTGGGGCGCCACAGTCCAGTTCCATTCGGGGCCGCAGGCGGCCAGTCGGCCCACGAGGTCAAGGTTGTAGGCCCCGCCGCCGCTGAGAAGGGCGGTTCCGGGGGGGGCTTGGGCGGTGCGGAGTCCGTGAACGACGGACCAGGCGATGTGGTCGGCGGCCGTGGCCAGGGCATCTTCAGGGCGCTGGGGGCGCTGGGCGTTGAATGCCGGCCAAAATTCGCGCTCCATCCATTCGCGGCCGAGGCTTTTGGGGAAGGGCGCGGCGTAGTAGGGGAGGCGGCGAAGGGAGTTCGAAGCTCCGGGGCCTTCGGGCGGCAGGGCCACCCGGCCTTGGGCGGCGTGGGCGCCTCCCGGGTCGAATTCCAGTCCGAGTTCGCCCGCCAGGGGGTTGAGTAGGCCGTTGCAGGGCCCGAGGTCGCCCGCGCGGCGAAGGCCGCGGGCGTCGGTCCACGAGGCGTTGGAGAAGCCGCCCAGGTTGATGCAGACCGCGAAGGAGCCGAAGAGGTCTCGGTCGGCCAGGGGAACGAGCGGCGCGCCTTGGCCGCCGCGGGCCACGCTTGGGCTGCGAAAATCGCCGACTACGGGCAGGGGACTCGACGCAAACACGGAGGCTTCGTGGCCAATTTGAACCGTGATTCCGCGCTGCGGGTCGTGCTCCACCGTGTGGCCGTGGTGGGCCACCGCCTGGGCTCCGAAGGCGTGGCGGCGGTCGAAATCGGTCCATTGCGCTTGGCACCACGCGGCGAAGTCAAGGCTGGTTTGGGTGCGAAGGGCTCCTCGGTCGCGGTAGGCGGCTGTCAGGCGCTCGGGCCATTCGGTCCCGCGGTAGGTCTGGGTTTCCGAGGCCAGTATGCGGTAGGTCCACCGGTCGCTTACGCGCTCAAATTCCGCTGCGCAGAGATCGAGGCCGTCGAGCGAGGTTCCCGACATGACGCCGACCAGGCGAAAGGGTCCGTATTGGGTCCAATTTGGCGATTGCACTAGGCAAAGGTGGGGCTCGTCGGTGTTATTTTTGCGGCACCAACCTTTGACATTATGCATTTTCAGCTTACCGAGGAGCACCTCATGATTCAGCAGGCCGCGCGCGACTTCGCGCAGACGGAACTGCTTCCCGGCGTCATCGAACGCGACGACCACCAGAAATTTCCCGCGGAGGGCGTGCGCAAAATGGGCGAACTAGGGTTCATGGGCATGATGGTTTCGCCCGAGTACCACGGCAGCGGAATGGATACCGTTTCCTACGTGCTGGCCATGGAAGAAATTTCGAAGATCGACGCTTCGGCCTCGGTATCGATGAGTGTGAATAACTCCTTGGTTTGTTGGGGGCTCGAGCAATACGGAAGCCCCGAGCAAAAAGAAAAGTACTTAAAGCGCCTTGCTACCGGCGAAGTGATTGGAGCGTTTTGCTTGAGCGAGCCCGAAGCGGGTTCGGACGCGACGTCGCAGAAGACCACCGCCATCGATATGGGCGACCACTATCTGCTCAACGGAACCAAGAACTGGATTACCAACGGAAATTCCGCCAGCATATACCTCGTCATTGCGCAGACCGACGTGGCTAAGGGCCACCGCGGTATCAACGCCCTGATAGTTGAAAAAGGTATGCCCGGCTTTATCGTGGGAAAAAAAGAAGATAAGATGGGCATTCGCGGCAGCGACACCCACTCGCTGATGTTCACCGACGTGAAAGTTCCTAAGGAAAATCGCCTTGGAGAAGATGGATTTGGATTCAAGTTTGCCATGAAAACCCTGAGCGGCGGACGCATTGGCATTGCCGCGCAAGCCTTGGGCATCGCCAGCGGAGCCCTCGAGCTCGCGGCCAAGTACGCGACCGAGCGCAAGTCCTTTGGAAAGCCGATCGGCGAGCACCAAGGCGTGGCGTTCAAGCTGGCCGACATGGCGACCAAGGTCGAAGCCGCTCGTCTGCTGGTGCTCAAGTCGGCCTGGCTCAAGGACCAGGGGCTACCGTTTGACAAGGAATCGGCTATGGCCAAACTTTACGCGTCCGAAGTAGCGATGGAAGTGACGACTGAGGCCGTGCAGATTCACGGCGGATACGGTTTTGTTAAGGAGTACCACGTCGAGCGACTTATGCGCGACGCCAAGATCACCCAGATTTATGAGGGCACCAGCGAAATTCAGCGCATCGTGATTTCGCGCGCCGTGCTCAACGAGGCCGCAGGAATCTAGTTCGTTGCGGTACCGCACGAGCCCATAAAAAAACCCGAGCGCGAGCCCGGGTTTTTTGTTTTCGACCGTGGCAGGGTTAAGTCTACTTTTTGGCGGGCGCTTGGTCTTTGGCCTCGGGCTTGGGAAGCTTGTTGAGGTATTCGGCCAGCTTGGTCGTGTAGTCCAGAGCTTCGCTGCCGTAGAGCACGTTGGTTTCGTAGATCAGCACCAAGTCGATTTGCTCTTCGCCCTTCATGGCTTCGATGGCCTTGTCGACCTGCTCTTTCACGGTTTCGTTGATGGCCAGTTCCATTTGCTGGAGTTCGCCGCCCTTCTGCTGCTCGAGCATTTGGTAGCTGTTTTGAATGCGCTGAAAGTCCATTTGGGCCCGCTCGAGCTCGACCTTGCTCAGGCCCGGTGCCGCGCGCTGCAGCACGTCGTACTCGGCCTGCAGGTTTTGCTGGCCGCGAACCAACTCGGACTCGGCTTTTTTCGCCGCTTCCTCGTACTTGGCCGACATTTCTTTGTGGTACTCGTACAGGTTCACGAGGCTGTCGAGGCGGACGTAGACGATGCGCGCTCCACCTTCAGACACGGGGGCAGAACCGCCGGACTGGCACGACACGACGCCGGCGGCCAACAGGGCCGCGGCCGAAAGGGCAATGAGTTTTTTCATGGCCGTGAAGGTAGGATTAAAAATGTTCTGCTGCCACGCGGTCGATCAGCGCGTCGTCGGCCAGCGCGGGAAGGGTCACGCGGAGCCCCGCGCTGCGCTCCAGCTCGCGCCGAATGGCGGTCAGCGCTTCGGCGTTGCGGGCCCAGGCGCGGCGGGCGATTCCGTTGTTGACGTCGTAAAAGAGCATGCGCTCGAGCTTGGTGTCGGCCTCGGCGCTGCCGTCGAGCAGCATGCCAAATCCGCCGTTGATGACTTCGCCCCAGCCCCCGCCGCCGCCGTTGTGCAGCGACACCCAAGTCGCCCCGCGGAAGCTGTCGCCAATGGCGTTGTGCACCGCCATGTCGGCCGTGAAGCGCGATCCGTCGTAAATGTTGGAAGTCTCGCGGTAGGGCGAATCGGTTCCGCTCACGTCGTGGTGGTCGCGGCCCAGAACTACGGGCCCCAGCTCGCCGCGGCCGATGGCCTCATTGAAGGCCCGCGCAATGGCGATGCGCCCCACGCTGTCGGCGTACAAAATGCGGGCTTGCGAGCCGACCACGAGGCGGTTCTGCTCGGCCTGCTCGATCCACCGCAGGTTGTCTTCCATCTGGAGGCGAATGTCGTCGGGCGCTTCGGACGCCAGGGCGCGCAGCACGTCGGCGGCGATGCGGTCGGTGCGGCGCAGGTCGTCGGCGGAGCCGCTGGCGCACACCCAGCGGAACGGTCCAAAACCGTAGTCGAAGCACATGGGGCCCAGGATGTCTTGCACGTAGCTCGGGTAGGCGAAGTCCAGTCCGTTGGCGGCGAGGACGTCGGCTCCGGCGCGGCT
>SYCM01000049.1 GCA_005786915.1 Bacteroidota bacterium
CTTGCCCGGGTAGCCCTCCGCGTACTTGTTGGTCAGCACCGATCCGACGGCTTCCATAACGGCCGGAGAGGTGAAATTTTCAGATGCAATCAGTTCAATGCCTTCAACTTGGCGTTGGTGTTCGGCATTAATTAGGTCAAAGAGGGCGGAATCGCGGTACATAGCGTGTAACTTGGGGGTAAAAATACGGCCATGGCGAGCTTTATTCCGGTCTCGGACGCATCAGATTTCAGCTTTTCAAACCTCCCTTGGGGCGCCGTGGTGTGGACCGACGGAACTACGCACCTCGCCACACGCCTCGGAGGTACCGTGATCAGCCTCCGCGCGCTGCATCAGGCGGGCATGTTTGCCGGGTTTGCGGAACTCCAGCAGGACTGCTTTAATGCCTTCATCGACCGCGGACCCGAGGCTTGGTCGGCCGTGCGCCGGGAACTGCAGGCGCTCTACCGCGCGGGTTCGGCATGGGAGTCCTCGCCCCTCAGGGCCGCTTGCGAAGCGGACTGCGCAGCGGTGGCGAACGTACTGCCGGTGCGCATTGGCGACTACACTGATTTTTATGCTTCGCGGCAGCACGCCACCAACGTGGGCATGATGTTTCGCGATCCGGCCAACGCCCTACTGCCCAACTGGCTTCATCTGCCCGTGGGGTACCACGGCAGGGCGTCGACCGTCGCGGTCAGCGGAACCGACGTGGTTCGCCCCAACGGTCAGCGCAAAGGGCCAAACGACCCCGCGCCGGTCTTCGGACCGTCGGTGAAGCTCGACTTTGAACTCGAAGTGGGCGTGGTGCTGCGCGGGGGACCGACCGACGGTTCGTGGATTTCTGTGGATCAGGCTGAGTCCCACATTTTTGGCCTGGTCTTGTTCAAAGACTGGTCCGCCCGCGACATCCAGCAGTGGGAATACGTGCCCCTTGGGCCGTTTTTGGCCAAGAATTTCGCGTCGACGATGGGCGCATGGATTGTGCCCTTTGAGGCGCTCGAAGGTGCTCGGTGCGCGGGGGCTCCCCAAGAGGACCCTTCGCCCCTTCCCTATCTTAAGCAGGACCGTCGCGCCTCGCATTGGGATTTGACGCTCGAGGTGGCGATTGTGGCGGCCGACGGTCGCGAAACGGTGATTTCAACCTCCAACGCCAAGCACCTCTACTGGAGTTTTGCGCAGCAGATTGCGCACCACAGCATCAACGGATGTGTGCTGCGCAGCGGAGATTTACTGGCTTCGGGCACGATCAGCGGCGACGAACCAGGTTCTTACGGTTCTATGCTCGAGCTGACCTGGAATGGCAGCAAACCCATTCGCCTGCACGACGGCTCGGAACGCGCGTTCATCGAAGACGGCGACACGGTGGCCCTTCGAGGGCGAACAGCCCAAGGTCCGCGCATAGGATTTGGAGACTGCCTCGCCCGCATTTTGCCCGCAAAGCCATGGCAGAAGTAGATTTTGAAAAGCAGGTCCGTGCTCAGTACCGAGCATTAGTTAAGTCGGCTACCGAGCACGGAGCCGACAAAGACGACCTCGCGCTGATCAAAAAGGCCTTTAAGGTGGCTAGCGACGCCCACAAAGACGTGCGCCGAAAGTCAGGCGAGCCCTACATCACCCACCCGCTGGCCGTCGCCCAGATCGTTTCGCACGAAATTGGACTCGGACCCCAGTCCATTGCCGCCGCTCTGATGCACGACGTCATTGAAGATTCCGAGTACACCCGCGAAGATTTGGATCACCTATTTGGGGCCAACGTGGCCTACATCGTCGAAGGACTGACTAAAATCCAGGGGATTTTTGACATGCAGACCTCGATGCAGAGCGAGAACTTTCGCAAGCTGCTGGTGAGCATCAGCGACGACGTGCGGGTGGTTTTGATCAAAATGGCGGACCGCCTGCACAATATGCGCACGCTGAACTCGATGTCGCACGCCAAACAGCTAAAGATTGCCTCGGAGACGCTCTACATCTTCGCTCCCCTCGCCCACCGAATGGGGCTTTACTCCTTCAAGCAAGAGTTTGAGGATTTGAGCTTAAAATATTTGGAACCAGAAGTTTATCAAGAGCTTCAAGAGAAGATGAATGAGGCCGAGGAGCTTGACGGCGGTTACCTCGAGCGGTTCAGCCACAGCCTGGAGGATTTGCTTCACAGCGAGGGCTTTTACTTCAGCATGAAGCGGCGAACGAAGGGCATCTACAGCATCCGCCGCAAAATGCAGAACCAGAACGTTCCGTTTGAGGAGGTGTACGATAAGTACGCCGTGCGCATCATTTTGGACTCTTCGTCCAACCGCGAAAAAGCCGACATTTGGCGGGTCTACTCGCTGATTACGGCCATTTACCGACCCAATCCGCGGCGACTTCGCGACTGGGTTACGACGCCGAAGGCCAACGGTTACGAGTCCCTGCACATCACAGTGATGGGCCCAGAGGGACATTGGATTGAGATCCAGATTCGCTCAAAGCGGATGGACGATCAAGCAGAACGAGGCTTCTCGGCACACTGGCGTTACAAGGAAGACGGCTCGGGAAGCGCCGCGCTCGATTCGTGGATTGAACGAATCCGCGACGTGGTTGAGGGACAACCCGACAATGCGGTCGAGTTCGTCGACAACTTCAAGCTCCAGCTTTTTTCAGATGAGATTTTTGTGTTTACGCCCCAAGGCAAAATGGTCACGCTGCCCAAGCGGGCGACGCCGCTGGATTTTGCGTTTGAAATCCATACCGACTTAGGAATGAAGACTTTGGGCGCTAAGGTAAACGGCCAACTGGTCTCCCTCGGGCACGCGCTGCAGAACGGGGACCAGGTCCAAATCATCAGTAGCGACACGCAGATTCCGCAAGACTCCTGGCTCGACTGGGTGGTCACGCCCAAGGCCAAATCCAAGCTCCGCGCCTACTTTCGGGACCGCCTGCGAAGCCAAGAGACCGAGGGAAAAGAAAAGCTCACGCGGCTGCTCAAGCGCGCGAATCTTGAGCTGAATCAGTCGACGACCCAGCGCATGCTGAATTTTTATGCGCTCCGCACCCCTAAGGAGCTTTACCTAAAGTTTGGCAAAGGAGAGCTGGACAGCGACCGCCTGCGAGACTTTTTGCGCGAAGACAGTGGCGGATTTTATCAATACATATTGCGCAGGTTTCGTCCTAAATCGAAGGAAGGCAGCATAAAAGAGGTGTCCACGTCGGCCAACTTGGTCCTGTTTGGACCCGACGAGGTGGTACTGGAGTACAAGCTGGCCCCCTGCTGCCGACCTATTCAAGGGGATTCCATTTTTGGCTTCATCGAAGATAGCGGAATCGAGGTGCACCGTACCGATTGCCGCCATGCGGTAAAACTCCAGGGGCAGTTCGCCGAACGGGTGATTAAATCAGTGTGGAACAGAGGCTCACGCCAAGGGTTTAATGCGGTCCTGCGATTCTCAGGAATTGACTCCAAGGGGCTGATTCTCAAGGTCACTAAGGTGATTTCCAGCGACATGCAGATCGACATTCGGGCGTTCCACATCGACGGAAGCGAAGGGGTATTCCAGGGAACCGTGAGCGTGCACGTAGCCGACCGAAGCCATTTGACCGACCTCGTGCAGCGGCTGAAATCCGTGAAAGGCGTGGAGCGGGTGGATCGAGAAATATCGAATCGCTAAGGCATTCCGATGTACTTATGGGACTGGAGCCCAAGGCGCCATTCCGGGTGCTGTTCCAGATAGGCGATGATTTTAGGGAGCTGGATGGCACGGCGCGACCATTCGAGCTGCAAAAAACGCTCGACCCCAGGTGCACAGCATGCCGCGTGCTCTTCAGCCCAGGCCAGGTCATGGTCGTTGTACACGATGACTTTGAGTTCGTTGGCCAGCGCGTACCATTCAGGCAGTGGGGCCTTCGTTTTCTTGGGCGAAAGGCAGATCCAGTCCCAGGTTCCGGTGACCGGATAGGCTCCGCTGGTTTCGAGGTGGACCTTTAAGCCTCGGGCGCGCAGGCCTTCGGTCAAGGGCCCCATGTCCCACATCAGAGGTTCTCCACCGGTAATCACTACGGTCCGGTCGATCGCCGAAGGCAAGCTTAAAAGTTCGTCAAGGGGCGTAACCGGATGCTTACTGGCGTCCCACGACTCCTTGACGTCGCACCAATGGCAGCCCACGTCGCATCCGCCAATTCGCATGAAAAACGACGGCCTTCCGGTATGGGCACCCTCACCCTGTACGGTGCGAAAGGCCTCCATCAGCGGAAGGGCCCGAGAATTAGCGGCGGCGAGCGGCATGCAAGGTGTTCATCAGCAGGCCAACGCGGGTCATCAAGCCTACGCCACCCGGCACCGGCGTAATCGCCCCTGCGACCGCAAGGGCGGACTCGTAGTCCACGTCGCCCACGAGTTTTCCGTCGACTCGGTTAATGCCCACGTCCAAAACCACGGCGCCCGGACGAATCATGTCGGCGGTAACGTATTTGGCCCGGCCGATTGCAGCGACCAAAATGTCGGCGCTTTGGCAAAGCTCCTTGAGGTTTGTGGTTTTGCTGTGCGCCAACGTCACGGTAGCGTTGCCCATCTTGCTGTTGCGGCTGAGCAAGATGCTCAGGGGCGATCCCACGATGTTGCTGCGCCCCACCACTACGGCGTGCTTGCCCGCTGGAGAAATTCCGTAGTGCTCCAAAAGCAACAGCATCCCGTAGGGCGTTGCCGGCAGGTAGGTAGGCAGTCCAAGCGCCATCCGCCCCACGTTTTCAGGATGAAATCCGTCGACGTCTTTTTGAGGATCAATGGCGAGCAGTACCTCGTCGGGGTTTAGATGCTTGGGCAGCGGAAGCTGGACGATAAAACCATCTACTAGGGGATTTTCGTTCAAGGCGGCCACGTGCCTCAAAAGCTCTGCTTGCGTAGTTCGCTCCGAGAGCGCAATCAGCGTGGATTCAAATCCCACCTCTTCGCAATCACGGACCTTTCCCCGCACGTAGGCTTGGCTTGCCGGGTCTTCGCCCACCAAAATGGCGGCGAGGTGCGGGGCGCGCTTTCCTTGCGCCAAACGGCCCGCCACCTCTTTGCGGATGTGGGACTTCCATGCCTGTGCCGCGTCGCGGCCGCTGAGTACGTCGGCCATTAGCGCATTCGGTTCATCATGGACATCAGCTGGCTGCGCCCGCCCTGGCCTTGCATCATTTTCATCACACGGCTCATGTCGTCGAACTGCTTAATCAGCTTATTCAGTTCGGGAACGCTGCGTCCGCTGCCGGCCGCAATGCGCGCACGGCGGCTTCCGTTGATGAGCGAAGGATTGCTGCGTTCCTCTGGGGTCATGGAGCGAATCATGGCCTCGACGTGCTTGAACGCGTCGTCGGGAATGTCAATTCCCTTCAGCGCCTTGCCCACTCCGGGAATCATTCCCATGAGGTCCTTCATGTTGCCCATCTTTTTGACCTGCTGGATCTGATCCAGAAAGTCGTCAAAGCCGAATTTATTGGTCGCAATCTTTTTATTGAGCTTGCGCGCCTGCTCGACGTCAAACTGCTCTTGCGCCCGCTCCACCAGCGAAATGACGTCCCCCATGCCCAGAATGCGGTCGGCCATTCGGTCGGGGTGAAACACGTCGAGGGCGTCCATTTTTTCCCCCGTTCCGATGAACTTGATGGGCTTTTGGACCACTTGGCGGATGCTGAGCGCCGCCCCACCCCGCGTGTCGCCGTCGAGCTTGGTGAGAATAACTCCCGTGAAATCGAGTACGTCGTGAAAGGCCTTGGCGGTATTGACGGCATCCTGGCCCGTCATCGAGTCGACCACAAACAATATCTCTTCGGGACTCGTGGCGGAACGGATCGACGCAATTTCGCGCATTAACACTTCGTCGACCGCTAGACGGCCCGCCGTATCGATCAGGAGGTAGTTGAATCCGTTGGACTTGGCGTAGTTCTGGGCTTCGCGAGCAATGCGCACGGCGTCTTGCTCGCCGTCCAGGCTGAACACTTCGATTCCGACTTGCTCGCCCAAGGTTTTAAGCTGGTCAATGGCGGCAGGACGGTACACGTCGGCGGCCGCAAGCAGCACTTTTCGACCTTTTTTGCGCTTGAGGTGATTGCCCAGTTTGGCCGTAAAGGTGGTCTTACCCGAGCCCTGAAGTCCCGCCATGAGCACGGTTTGCAGCCCGTTGCCTGAGGCGATTTCGCTGGCGGACCCTCCCATGAGGGCGGCCATTTCGTCGCGCACAATTTTGACCATCAACTGGCCTGGCTCGAGGGACTTGAGCACGTCCTGGCCCATGGCTTGGTCCTTGACGCGGTCAGTAAACTCCTTGGCGAGCTTGTAGTTGACGTCGGCATCAACCAATGCCCGGCGAATGTCCTTGACCGCCTCGGCA
>SYCM01000050.1 GCA_005786915.1 Bacteroidota bacterium
AGGATCAAACTCTCCGTTGTAGAATTGTTTGACTTATGGCTCTCAAGTACTCCTCAAATGGGAATCTTCGGGTTGAACAATCTTTCGATTTCACAATATGTTAAAGAACGTTGAAACTTCTGCTTCCGTCTTCCCCCCGGAGTCGGGCGACCTCATCGATACGCCGTTGTTTCCGTTTGGGGTTGCAAATGTAGAACGACTTTTCAAATCTGCAACACTCAATTGGAAAAAAAATTTCAATTGACCATCAACTCCCTGAAAAGCAAGGAGAAAAATATATCAAGGATTGCTTTTCGCGAGCGGAATCACTTGCCCCGCCTGCGTTTCGTGTCCGCGGAGCGCAAAATGCGCCACCGCCTCTCCCATGCATTTGGGGGTCACGGGGGCCTCATAACCGGGGAAGGCCTCGGCCAACATTTCAGTTTGAACTGCGCCAAGGCATAGCGCGTTGAACGTAAAACCGTCGGATCCCAGCTCCGCCTGAAGGCTTTCGGCTAAACCTGCCATGGCCATCTTGCTCGTGGCGTAGGCCAAAAGACCCGGGTACTTGGCCGCGCCCTGGTATCCACCCATGCTGCTTATGAACACGGTGTGCGCGCCCGGAGCATACCTCGGGAGCAGGGACTGCACCAGGAGCGCAGGGCCCGACCAATTCGCCAAACCCATGTGGGCAAAGTCCTCAGGGGTCAATTGCGCGAAGGGCTTAGACACAAGGGCGCCAGCGTTGAGCACGATTCCGTCGAGCGCAACGCCCTTCAGCATTTCAACGAACTGGGCCCGAGATTCCGGCGAGCTGTGATCCAGCACGTAGGTATGGCAACCCTCCAAAACAAAGGGCGCGCGCGAGGTGGCGTGCACGCGGTGGCCTTGGGCGGCCAGGACAAGAGCGGTTTCGCGCCCAATTCCGCGCGAGGCGCCGGTCACTAAAAACTGCTTCATTGCAACGTTGACGGAGTTGAACTGCAGCCGCACGACGCGCTGCAAGACGGTTGGGGAAGGACGCGAACAATAAGGGCGAGCAAACTCCACCAAAAGGCTGTCCAAAGGGCGACCGCTATCATATTATATAGAAAGGTAGGAAATGAAGCGGAATGCCGACCACGCCGCCAGGTAGGCGACGCCGGCGTAGGCCGCAAATTGGATTAGTGCAAAGCGCCAGCTTCGGGTTTCGCGCACCACCACCGCCAAAGTACTCATGCACTGAAGCGCAAAAGCATAAAAGAGCAGCAGCGAAACGCCCACCGCTAAATTGAAGTAGGGCTCCCCGGTGGAGGGATTAATTTCCTCGGCCATCCGCTCGCGAACCGGCGCAATGTCGTCGCCGTCTACGCTGTATAGTGTGGCCATGGTGCCCACAAACACTTCACGTGCCACAAACGACGAGGCGATGGCGACCGAAATCTTCCAGTCGTATCCCAGGGGCGCGAGCACCGGCTGAATTCCGCGACCGATACTCCCCAAGTAGCTTTCTTCGATGGGCATCGGTTCGTATTCCGCACTAAAGTTGGGCAGACCCTTCGGACCGCTGTTGGCCAAGAACCACAGCACCACGCTGATGGACACGATGATTTTGCCCGCTTCCACCACGAAGGATTTGGATCGGGTCCACACGGCGGTGAATACGTTTCGGCCAATGGGCATGCGGTAGGGCGGCATTTCCATTAGAAAGGGGGCGGACTTTTGCTGCGGAACCCAACGGTTCAGAAGCGCCGAGCCGGTGAGGGCCGCCACAAATCCCAACGCGTAAAGCCCAAACAGGGTAAGTCCCTGAAGGCTGATGCCTATCCAAGGCGTGTTGGGGACCACAAGCCCGATGATGAGCGCATACACCGGCAAGCGCGCGCTGCAGGTCATCAGCGGAGTGACCGCAATGGCGAGCCACCGCTCCCGCGCCGACTCCATGTTCCGAGAACTCATGACGGCGGGAATGGCGCAGGCCGTTCCGCTTACCAGCGGCACTACCGACTTGCCGCTCAACCCGAACGGGCGCATAAAGCGGTCCATGATGAAGACTACCCGTGCCATGTAACCGCTCTCTTCAAGCAGGGCAATGAACAAAAACAGCAGCGCGATTTGGGGCAAAAAGATGAGCACGCCCGCAATGCCCGGAAGCAGTCCGCTCGTCAAAAAGTGATTGAAAAAGCCCGCGGGCAGGGCGGCGTTCAGCCACGCCGAAAGCTGGGCTATTCCCCCGTCGATGGCGTCCATGGGCACCGAGGAGCCATAAAAAAGGGCCTGAAACAGGACGAAAAGTACGCTAAACAAAAGCACGCTACCCCACAAAGGGTGCACTACAAAGCGGTCGAAGCGCGCCGCGGCCCGTCGGTCGCGCACGGGGTCATAGTGGTACACCTTCTTAAGCCACTGGTTGACCCAACGGTAGCGCTGAATGGCCTCGTCAGCCCGCGCGCGCTCGGGGCCTCGACCGGATTCGCGCACTTCGGCGGCAAAGTCGGGGTCACTCAGGCCATCGAGCCAGGCCCGGTACGTCAGGCCTGCCCCAATACACTCCTGTTTTTTCTGAAGCCACGGAAGGTGAGCGCCGGCTGGCTGAAAAAAGGGCGCCTGCTTGCTGGGCTTAGCCGACGCAATGGCTTCCCGCAGGGCGTCAAAGCCCATCCCAGTGCGGCTGTTCACGGGAACAACCCGAACTCCTAATGCCGCTTCAAGCGCCGGCAGATCTAGCTGTGCTCCCCGGCGCTCCATTTCGTCGACCATGGTAACCGCCAGTACCGCCGGAAAACCCAAATCCAAAACCTGGGTAAATACAAACAGGCACGTCTTGAGGTTCGTCCCGTCGGCCAGGCCGACCACTACGTCGGAACGCTCCGCCTCCGACGCCGTCGTCAGGGCGTCGAGCACCACGCGCTCGTCGTCGGAGGAAGGATGCAGGCTGTAGACCCCCGGAAGGTCGATGACCTCCGCCAGCGTGTTGCTGCCGATTTTGGCCAAGCCCAAGTGCTTTTCCATAGTGACCCCCGGGTAGTTCCCCACCTTTTGGTTCAAGCCCGTCAGCCGATTGAATAGCGACGACTTGCCCGTGTTGGGCCGCCCAACCAAGGCTACTCGGAGCGCACGTTTAGGCGACATAAGGCTCAGTAATGGGAATGAGATCGGCCAACTCGCGGCGCATGCTCACCAGGGTGCCCTGCACCCGAAAGCAAAGCGGGTCCCGAAAGGGGGCAGCAAACACCAATTCAACTTCTTCGCCGGGAAGGCAGCCCATCTCAAATAGTTTCACGGGAAGCTCTACGGCTGCCTGCAAAATCAGGGCCTTCTGCCCCACTCCGAGTTCCGAGAGTTTCATGCTTCCAAGGTACAATAAGGCGGCGGCTGTCGGCGCGTATTTAGATTCATTCTAATTGAAGATGCGGGGACTAAAAAAGGGCGGAACCTTCCGCCCTTAGTTTGGCTAAAGAATCAGCGACAGCGGGCGTTCAAGGTAGCCCTTGACGGTATTCAAGAAGGCTGCACCCGTGGCGCCGTCGATCACCCGGTGGTCGCAGCTGAGGGTCATTTTCATGACTTGGCCCGGAACCACTGCTCCGTTTTTCACCACCGGCACCTCCTGAATCCCGCCCACGGCCAAAATAGCGGCGTCGGGCGGGTTGATGATGGCGGTAAATTCCTCAATTCCGAACATACCAAGGTTCGAAATCGTGAAGGTGTTGCCCGCCCAATCGCTGGGCTGAAGCTTCTTGTCCTTGGCTTTTTGGGCAAAGCTCCGGACTTCTGCTGAAATGTCGGCGAGTCCTTTGGCGTCGGCATGTCGAACCACCGGCACAAGCAAGCCGTCTTCAACGGCCACCGCTACCCCGACATGCACGTCGTAGTTGGTGCGGATGCTGTCGCCCATCCACGAGGAATTGACCGCGGGGTGCTTTTTAAGGGCTTTGGCCACGGACTTCACCACTAGGTCGTTGAACGAGATCTTCACGTCCCCGGCGGCGTTGATTTCGCTGCGGGCGGCGGCTGCGGCCGACATGTCCACCGCAATCGTCAGGTAAAAGTGCGGTGCCGTGAACTTCGACTCCGCCAAGCGCTTGGCAATCGTCTTGCGCATTTGCGAAATGGGCGTGTCCACGTGGCCCGAACTCGGATAAGACGCTGCTGGGGAGGCGGCGCTCGATCCGACGCTCGCGGCAACCGGCGATGCGGCTGCGAGTTCCACATCGCGCTTGGTAATGCGCCCGCCGTCGCCCGTGCCCAGAACGCTTGCGAGGTTAATCCCTAATTCGTGCGCCAGCGAACGTGCGAGCGGAGAGGCCTTAAGCCGCGCATCTCCTGCCGAAGGTGCCGCGACGGGCTCCGCTGCCGGAACCGCTGGAGCCGGAGCCGCGGGTGCGGCCGGTGCTTCCTCCACCGGGGCTTCAGGTGCCGCCGGGGCTGAAGGAGCCGCCGGGGCCGCCGAGGCTCCGCCCGAAAGGAGCGCCGAAACGTCTTCACCTGCGGCGCCCAAAATCGCTAAAATGCTGTCGACCGGAGCGGTTTGGCCTTCCTGTACCCCAATGTGAAGGAGTACCCCCTCCTGTCCCGGAAACGCTTCAAAGTCCATCGTCGCCTTGTCAGTTTCGATCTCGGCGAGCAGCTTCCCTTCGGTGATCGTGTCGCCCAACTTGGCGTGCCACTTGGCCACCACGCCTTCGGTCATGGTGTCGCTCAAGCGCGGCATCGTAATTACTAAGGCCATAACTTATTCGGTAATAAAGGGGTAATCTTCGTCGACGTACACGTGCTGCCAAAGCTCTTCGGCATCGGGGTAGGGTGACTTTTCGGCAAAATCCACGCATTCGGCCACGAGTTCTTTGACGCGGACGTCAATCGCCTCGAGCTCGGCTTCGGTCGCCCACTTCTTTTTGAAGATCATGTCTTTCGCCGTATAAATCGGATCGATTTTTTGGTACTCAGCCACCTCGTCTTTAGTGCGGTAGTGCTGGGCATCAGACATCGAGTGTCCTTTGTAGCGGTAGGTACGAATTTCGAGGAAGCTCGGACCTTCTCCGCGGCGCGCCCGCTCCACGGCTTCGTACACCGCGTCGTAAACAACTGCAGGGTCCATGCCTTCTACCGGCGCACAGGGCATTTCGTAGCCCAAGCCCAGCTTGTAAATGTCGGTGTGGTTCGCCGTGCGCTCCACTGAAGTGCCCATAGCATAACCGTTGTTTTCCACAATGAACACTACCGGAAGCTTCCAAAGCATGGCCATATTGAACGTCTCATGTAGCGAACCTTGGCGCACCGCCCCGTCGCCCATGTAGCAGAGGGTGACGTGACTCTTACCTAAGTACTTGTCGGCAAACGCCATCCCGGCTCCGAGCGGAATTTGGCCGCCCACGATGCCGTGTCCACCAAAAAAGTTGTGTTCCTTAGAAAACATGTGCATCGAGCCGCCCTTACCGCGCGAGGTGCCGTCGACTTTGCCAAGAAGTTCCGCCATGATTTTGCGCGGATCAACCCCCAAGCCAATTGGCTGAACGTGGTTGCGGTACGCGGTTATCATCTTGTCGCCCGCCTCCATGGCCAGGAGCGAACCGGCCAGCACAGCCTCTTGTCCGTTGTACAGGTGCAGGAATCCGCGAATCTTTTGCTGAATATAGAGCGCCGAGGTCATGTCCTCAAACTTGCGCCAGAAGAGCATGTCTTCGTACCACTTGAGGTAAACCTCTTTGGTGAGCTTCTTTTTTGCCATGGTCAAAACGCGCCTGAATGCGCGGTGCAAAAGTAAGGTTAGACGGCGTTACGTCCTTGCCGTAGTTCGTACACTAACCCCCTACTTCATGATTTGGTTCAAATCCACGAGTGCGCTGAAGCGAATCGTGTTTTCGAGTGGAGAACGAACCGTTTGGTCCGCCGGAAAGAGGTAGGCAAAGTCGAGTCCAATGAGGTTGTAGCGAACGCCAAAACCCATGGTAAAAAAACGGCGGTTTCCCTTGGTCACGTCTTCGTGCTGGTAGCCTGCGCGCACCGCAAACTGGTCGTTGTACCAGTACTCGCCGCCCACATTGATCATGAATTCGCGCATGAGCTCCTTGAAACCGTCGGGCTTGGCCGTGGGGTCCCAGGACTGAATGATGCCGGGTATCACGCCCACCTTGTCGTCCTTGCCGGCTAAAATTTCGCTGCGGTCTCCGTCGTTGTCTGCGTCGAGCACGTCTCGTTCGGGCTTGGTCGGAACCAAGAGCTTATTGACGTCGGTGAGCAAGGTGAGGCGATTGTACTTATCGAGTCGCCAGTTAAATCCGCCGCCCATGCGCATGTTGGTCGGAATGAAGTCGGCCTCTCCGCTCTCAGAATACTTAATTTTGGCGCCAATGTTCGAAAGGGTGAGCCCACCCACCCACTGACCGCGCTGGCCGTCGGGCATGCTGAACTCGTCGCCTTGGTAAAACACACTGACATCCGTGGCCACCGTCTGACCGACTTTCGTGAGCTGTCCGCCCACCACCTGGCCCTGAGCGAGGTCCGACAACGCGTAGCGCAGCGAAACGCCGCCCGAAAAATGATCTGAAAGCTTCAGCGCGTAGGCCACGTCAAGAGCCATTTCGTACGGGCGGTAGGTACCCTGCTCTTCGCCCTGCTCGTTGCGGAAGGTGATTTCGCCCAACGAAAAGTACCTCAGGCTCGCGCCCACGCCCCCGCGCTCACCCACGCCGGCCGCGACGTTGGCAAACATGAGTTCGACGTCGGGAACCAGTCGGCGCAGCCAGGGCGTGTAGGAAAGTCCGCCGTATACGTTGCCCTTGCCTACAAACGCCAGCTTGGCGGGGTTCCAAAAAATGGCGTTGGCATCGGGACTCAAGCCGATGCCGGTGTTGGCCATGCCCCCGGAGCGCGCGTCGGGCCCGATGTTCAGCATGGGCATGGCAGTCGTGACCACGTTGAGGTCGTTCAACCGATCGTAAAACGTTTGAGCTCGGAGCGACCCGCAGGCCAGCAACGCCGAAATGCTAAGGAAAAGCGCGCGTGTATGGTTCATATAGAGTTTGCAAATATACAGAAGGGACCTAGGGACGAAGGAGGATAAGTCGGTCGACTTGGTGCACCAACTGACCGTCCTTGGGGCGCAGGACGCGCACTTTGGCAAAGTACCAGCCGTTGGGCAGCGGTACTCCGTTGGGCGTCGAGGCATCCCAGTCGGGCGCCTGCAGTACCGAAGTCGTCGCAAGTCCGATCCACTGGTGGGCCCAGACTGCACGGCCCGAAGCGTCGCTCACGGTCCAATCCACCAGAAGGCTGTCGCCGGCGGCGTTGTGCTCCACCTGCCAATGCGTCCAGCCCGGACTGGGATTGGGAAAGAGCCGAACGGCCCCGAGTTTGAGTTGTTCGCGGGAAAGCACCAGGAAGTCAACGCTTGCCTGGCTAGGATTATTATACGTATCCCAGGCGCGAACCGTAAAACGATGGAGCCCGTCGGCCAGATCCTGAAACGGCCAGGTAGCCGAGCCCCGCTGGTAAGTGTTAGCGTCTGCTTGGTAGCGGTCGTTCATTACCAAGGGTTCGCTCCAATTTTCGTCCAAGAATCCCACCAAGTCATGGCCGATGCCCGCACCAATGGCGTTGATTCCGTTGGGGTCGGCGAGGCGCACCAAACCCAGAGGATTTTGCCCGGTAATTCCGCCGCTGACAAAGTTGGTGTCGTCCATGAACACCTGCAGCGTGGGACCCGCGGTATCGATGGGTGCATTGTTGGCCAAGTCGCCAATCCAAAGATTGGAGTTAGCTCCGGCGGCATCGCGGTCGGTGCTCTGGGCGTAGGCCAGCAACTTGCCCTTTCCCCAGGCCAGCACGACGTCGAGCGGCATGCGCCATTCGGCTGCAAACTGCCCGGAGCGCACGTCGACCGTGCCTTGGTAGGCCAGCTGGCTGCGAAACGCATACGTTGCCTCGTACCCCACGTTGTCGTTGTCGAGCATGGCCTTGGGCTGCACTTTGTCGTACAAACGCAGCCGCGCCGTTCCCTCGAAGTTGGTGTCCCGCACTCCCGAGGTTAGGAGTACCGAGCCGCGCAGCCGAATCAGGTCCAGCGCGCGCACGCTGTCTGTTGAAGCCCACTGGCCCGACACGGGGTCGAACACCTCCAATTCGTCAACCTGAATCCGTTCTTCGGGGCCGTTCAGCCTCAGGGCCGGATCGCCCAACAGCGTAAAGCGAAGTTTGTCCCCCGTACTGACCGAATTCTTGGCCTTTCTGATGATTTGACCGAGGGTTTGGTAGGCTCCGTTCTCTTTTTGAAGCACCACATTAAATACGCTGTCGGTCAGGAGGGTCGCCCCGCCGACAAAAACGGCCCGGGTAGTCGTGAGGAGCGCGACGGCTCCGCCCTCGGGATTCACCATCAACTCCTCTCCGGCGGAGGTGCGCAAGGGATCGTCGTAGCGCGAAAATTCGCACGTGACCGTAATAAAGAGCGGCAAAAAGCTCCGGTTGGTGAACGCGCGGCAGTCATCAATTTGCAGAATGTCTTCGCTGGCCCAGTTCACCTCGCCCCCGTGGCCGATGTAGGTCGTAATCAGGTTTCCTTCGTTTACGGAGCGCAAAAGGTCCTCCCGCAGTTTGGGATACGACTGATTTCCGGCACTCGATACTTGGGCGTAGGCGTCTGAAAAAAGCTTGCGGACGTCGAATTCAGTGTGCTGCGTGTCGACGCGCTCGGCGATGCGGTCCGCCACGAGGGTCAATATCTGCTCCCAATCTTCGTCGACGTCGTCCGCCACAAACTGCACCCGCTGGCGCCAGGGCCCCAACGACTGCTCCGGGTCGGCGTACCGGCGAATTTTGGCCACCACACCCCGCGCCTGTTCGAGCGAATTCACGGGGATGCGTCCGATTCCCAGGTCGAGCGTCGAGGCCGCCAGGTTGCCGCCTTCGCCCAAGTCGAGGTAGCCAAAGAAGTCGTCAGAGACAAACGAAGTCTTGATGCTCATACTCGAGGGCGATTGGTATGCTGGAACCCAGTTTTGCTTGGGCGTGAGCCGCTCCTTGTAGTCGTACGACGCGTCGCCGAAGAGCAAGAGGTACTGGAGCTTGGTCGAATCGGCCGGGCGCGACCACAGCATGCGCAGCAGGTTGCGAAGCCCCATGAGGTCCTGAACACCGCCCGAGAACTCGCGGTAGGCTTGAGCAACGTCGACCACCGCGGCCTTGAGTCCGCGGGAGCGGTGCAGTTCCGCGAGGTCTTCGGCAGCCGGCAGAAACTCTTTGGGCGCAAAAATTACGTAGTCCACTGACGGCATGCCGTGGAGGTTTTGGTTCGGCACGCGCGTTCCTAAAGCTGGCGTACGGGCCGACTCGGGAGCGAGGTACCACACCACATGGGCCGCACCCGGAGCCAAGGTTCGGCTCGCAGGATCCATACTGCGCGCTTCCAAGGCGCTGCCGTCGGAGCGGGTGCGCCAAATCCAAGTTCCTGCCGGCGCTGGCGGAAGCTGGCGGGCCGAGTCCGCGGGCAAAAAGCGGTAGGCCTGCAACCCGCCGGCCTGGAAAGTAAACGGCGCGTCGGCCTGCACGGCCACGTAGTCAATCCAGGCCTTTGCCGCCGGATTGGCGCTCCGCTCCAGTTCCACGTCGGCGGTTCCCCAATTGGCTCCCACCGAAACTTGGGTCCAGGACTGCGTGAACTGGCGGGCGTAAGTGTCTCCGTTCACCCCTGAAACCGTCTGGAACGTGCTGCTTCCCACAAAGCCCTGACCGGTGCGCAATTCGAGCTTCGGACCAAACACCGTGCTGCGTCCCGCGCCCGACAAAATGAACCTGGCGACGGACTGAGCGTCAAGGCGCGAAAGCCCCAAGTCAAACTTCTTACTCAAGCTGTAGTCCAACACATCGCCGAACCAGGCCCTTCCGCTCCCCACCAGGTTCACCGCGTCCTGTTCCGCCCACGCCACATGCTGGTAGCGGTTTTCTAGGCGCACCGGCCCACTGGGCATTGCGTAGTTGGGCATCGTCCGCCCCCCTTCGGTCGTCGTAACCAAGTAAGTTTGAGCGTCCGCATAAGGGTGGTTGGGCCGAAGCCAGCGGTTGGAGCTGCTGTCAAAGTTCCAAACGTGCGGACTTTGACCTATAAAATATAGGTACTCGTTCGCGGACAACTGCCCGTCGCCGCCGTCTTCGATGCGCAGCGGCAGCGGGAACAGGTCGCTGGCAGCTCCCGTCGCCGAATTGAGCTCGCTCATCACCCCGGCCGGCCGGCCCCAAACCCCCAGTTTTTCCGTCAAAAACGGAGGGGTGCCCAGCCCCAACTGCTGCAGGTCGGCGCCGCTTAGACGGTAAATCTGCTCCTCATAAGTGAATATTTCGGCCCAATTGCCCTGAGCCAGCACCGACTGCGCGGGCCAAACTTGACCCCAAAGCGTCCCAGGAACGGTAAGCATTAGGCCAAAAAGGGCGAGTAAATACGTACGAAAAAGCCTCATTCTGCGTTCAAAGTTCGTAAAGTCCAACGCGGTTTTTCGAGTAATCGTTTACAAACGCTCGGAAAATCGTATAATTGTGGCTTCAAATGATGCCCTACTCCATGGCCCTACGACGCCTGATTGCGGTCGCCCTTCTCACGGTTCACGCTTGGTCCGCCCAAGCGCAAGACCCACATTTTACTCAGTACTACGCCAATCCATTGTACCTAAACCCCGCATTTGCAGGGGTTAAGCAGTGTCCTCGCGTAACCACCAACTACCGAAATCAGTACCCCAGTTTGGGCGTGTACCAGACGTTTTCGGCGTCCTACGACCAGTACGTGGACGGTCTAAACGGCGGGATCGGACTGATGATCATGCAGGACGAAGCGGCCAATGGCGACCTTTCGCTCACCGAGGCTTCAGGTATTTACTCTTACCACCTCAAGGTAAATCGCGACTTCATGCTGCTGTTCGGCGCTCAGGCGACGTTTCGCCAG
Organism: Bacteroidota bacterium; assembly: GCA_005786915.1. Classification (GTDB taxonomy): domain Bacteria; phylum Bacteroidota; class Bacteroidia; order Flavobacteriales; family Schleiferiaceae; genus TMED14. The sequence continues at coordinate 10,892 of SYCM01000050.1, forward strand.
CGCTCGCTGAACTGGAACAACCTGACCTTTCCCGACATGATCGACCCGTTCTTTGGGTTCGTAAAGCCCACGAACGAGATTCGTCCCGACCAAACCACCGTGCAGCAGTTCGATTTGAGCTTTGGCATGCTTGGATTTACCGAAAAATTCTATGTGGGCGCCTCTGCGCACCACGTGACGCAGCCCAACGAGGCATTCTTGAGTACCTCAACCCTTCCTATTAAGGTTACCGCGCAAGCCGGTGCGACGATTCCCCTCGGACGCAAGCGGTTGTATAACGACTTGGACAACTTATTGATTCCCAATATTGTGTACCAAACCCAAGGCGGCGCGCACCACATGACGGCCGGCGTATCGTTCAACCGCGGAGTACTCACAGGTGGACTGGGCTACCGCCAAGCGCTTGGCGTGGTCAGCACGAACCCCGACGCGTTGATCGCCATTATTGGCATCGCCCCCAACGACGTCCCCTGGAAGTTTGGCTACTCTTACGATTATACGATTTCTGCACTGGGCAACGTTCTGGGTGGAGCGCACGAAGTTTCGCTCTCGTACCAATTCCCCTGCCGTAGCCGCCGCTCGCGCTACAGTGAAGTCAAGTGCCCCAAATTTTAACCTTCCCCACCATGAAGCGTTCTATTTTTTCTTCAACCCTCGCCCTAGGTGCGTTACTGCTGCTCGCCTCGGGTTGCGCGAAGACCCGTTCGAACTCGACGGGCATGTCATACAACGACCGCAAAAACGGCGGATTTCAAATTAACCTCAAGTACAAGGGCCAAGAAACCGGTCCGGGCCTCGTGTTCATCGAGGGCGGCACCTTCATCATGGGACGCGTCGAAGAGGACGTCATCAAGGACTGGAACAACCAGCCCCGCCGCGTAACGGTGTCCTCGTTCTACCTCGACGAGAACGAAGTAACCAACGCTGACTACCGCGAGTACCTCTACTGGCTTCGCCGCGTGTACGACTACGACTACTACCCCCAGATTTACCAATCTGCTTTGCCCGATACTTTGGTGTGGCGCGACAAAATGGGCCTTAACGACATGTATGTGGAGAACTACCTCCGCCACCCGGCCTACAACTTCTACCCCGTCGTGGGCGTAAACTGGGAGCAGGCCATGCGCTTCTGTCAGTGGCGTACCGACCGCGTGAACGAGCAAATTTTGATCGACAAGGGCATTCTCAACGTAATGAACACCCAGGCTGACGACCAAAACTTCAACAGCGAAGTCTACCTCTACAAGCAAGGTGAGTACACGCAGCAAAACCGCAAAGGCCTCAAGGACCTGAGCCCCGCCCAAGTTTTTGGCAAGGAAGGCCGTCCGGCGCGCATCGAAGACGGCATTTTGCTGCCGAAGTACCGCCTCCCGACCGAAGCCGAATGGGAGTACGCCGCCTACGCCGAGATTGGCCAGCGAGTGTACAACCGCCAAATCGACCGCAATAAGTACACTTGGAACGGTTCTTCGGTCCGCAATAAAGACAAGAAGGTTCAGGGCGACATGCTCGCGAACTACAAGCTTAGCGGCGGAGACAATATGGGTATGGGTGGCTACCTAAACGACCAGGCCAACATCACCATGCAGGTGAAGTTCTACCCCCCGAACGACTTTGGCTTGTACGACATGGCCGGCAACGTAGCTGAATGGGTGCTCGACGTGTACCGTCCGCTCTCGGCGCAAGACATGGACGATCACCGTCCGTTCCGCGGTAACGAATTCAAGACGTTCGACGACAACTACGAGGGTCTGGGTGAGCTTACCGTACTGACCGAGCCGCAGTACGAGCGCAACGCCAATGGCGACAGCGTGCTGGTCCGCCTGCCTGGACAACTTCCCCAGCGCGCCGTGACAGTTGAAGAGAACCTTAAACGCCGCAACTACCAGAAGTCCGACTACCGCGACTTCTTGGACGGCGACGTGGAATCGTCACTTAATTACCGCAATGCCGGTGAGGAAGAAACGGGCGACCAAATGTACAAGTACGGCGAGACCACGTTGATTGGCAACACGACCCGCGTCTATAAGGGCGGTTCATGGCGCGACCGCGCCTACTGGCTGTCGCCCGGTTCACGCCGCTACCTCGAGCAGGACCAGGCTACGGACTACATTGGGTTCCGCTGCGCCATGGACCGCGTAGGATTCCAAAATGAATCGAGTAAGCGCACGAAGTCGTCTCCGAAGCCCAAGCAAGATAAGTTCGTTCGCTACCGCCCATAGAACGATGAACGAATGGTATGCGCGCTTTGATGCGCGCGTAGGAGTCTGCTCCGACAGCCGCACGCTGGCTTCGGGGCAGATTTTTTTTGCCCTCCGAGGTGCTTCATTCAACGGAAACCTTTTCGCACCCCAAGCCCTGGCGCAAGGGGCGAGCACGGTGGTCGTCGACGAACAGGTTGAGGGGTTGGATGCCGACGACCCGCGCGTGGTTCTGGTGCCCGACGTGCTCAAGGAACTTCAGGATTTGGCGCACTACCACCGCATGAAGTGGGGCAAAACGGTAGTGGGTTTGACGGGCAGCAACGGCAAAACCACGGCTAAAGAGCTCTTTGCGCAGGTCCTCCAGCAAAAGTTCCACGTCCTGGCCACGCACGGCAACCTGAACAACCACATTGGCGTGCCCCTCACGCTGCTGCGCCTCCTTCCGGAACACGAAGTCGCCATTGTCGAAATGGGCGCCAACCATCAGGGAGAAATTGACGAACTCTCCCGCATTGCGGCACCCAACTTGGGGTACGTCACCAACTTTGGATTGGCCCACCTCGAAGGCTTTGGCGGCCCCGAAGGCGTGATCAAAGGCAAATCGGAACTCTACCGGTACCTCGCCGAAGCGGGAGGCGAAGCCCTCGTCTACTGCGGCGACGAACGCCAACTTGCCGAAAGCAGCGGTCCGCGAACGGTGTTCGGTGCGGGCTGCAGGTTCCAGGCAGACGAGCAAGGTCGAATGGCCATCGAATGGCAGGGACAGCGAGCACAAAGCCACCTTATTGGCGATTTTCAGGACCGCGCCCTGGCCGCCGCCGTGGCCCTCGGGGCGCACTTCGGCTTGAGCAACGAATCCATTGCCCGGGGGATTGAGGCCTACGTTCCGCACAACAACCGCGGCGAATGGCGCAGCGTCCACGGCTACCGCGTCTTCATGGATGCGTACAATGCCAACCCCAGCAGCATGGAGGCCAGCCTGCGCAACGCCGCGCCCCGACTGGAACCCCAGGACACCCTTTACGTCGCCGGAGACCTCTTTGAACTTGGAGCGTACGCCGCCGAGGCGCACCAAAAAATGGTCGACGTCATGCGAGCACTGGGCATCACCCGCGCAGTGCTGGTAGGACCGTTATTTGCCGCCACCGTGCATCCCTACACTTCCGTTCAGACCACCGAGGAGCTCGTCCAGGAATGGCGCAGCAATCCGCCCAAGTGCCGCAGCATTTGGGTCAAGGGGTCGCGCGGAATGGCGCTTGAGCGGGCGGTTGCTGCCCTCGAGCCGCAGGATTAGAGCGCGTAGCGAATTCCGCTCGACAGCGAAATCCACAACGGATACTCCTTGTACGCCGTAGTTGGGCTCGCCTCAAACTCAGTAAAGCCGTTGTCCAGGCCCACGAGTCCGTACCAGCTCCAGTTTTCGTTAAGTTTGATGGACGACCCTAATTCGATTCCTGCGGACGTCATCGTACGCGCCACTTCAGAAGAAATTCCGTCGCGTTGAACCGATTGAAGACGGCGGTACGCGAAGGGAACCCAAACCTCAAGGGTGGTGATGTCGGAAACCTCTGTCGCAAAGCCCAAGCGTCCCCGAATCAAGAGGTAGTTGCTCTGGGTGCGCAATAAGGTCTCGCGGTCGGGCCCTTGACGGTACGCAAAATTGCTCTGCGCCACGTCAAGGCCAAGGCGAAAGGGCTTAATGTGCGCGTTCAATGCCAAGCCATAGGCTCCGCCCAAAGATCCCCGAAACACATCGGTTACCTCGGGCTGCGTTCCGACCACCTCGCCCACCGTGCGGCGAAACACCGTGTTAGCCTGGACCCAAGGGGCAACCGAAAGACTCCGCTCGCGGACGTCGCTGTCGGTGTAGTATACCTGGGCGTTTAGGGTGATGGCCGCCACGAGAGCGGCGAGGGCTATGCTAAGTTTTGCCATTTTTCGTGGAATGCATTCAGTAAGTTAGGGATTCCCGCAGGATTTTTACCACCGGCAGAAGCATAAAATGCTTGTCCGCCGCCTCCACCTTGAATGTGGCTGCCAAGTTCGCGCACCCAGTTGCCCGAGTGGACCTTGGTAACGGCAAGCTCACCTGCGGCCAGGTGGGCCTGCGCTTTGCCGTCTTCTTCTATAGCTACTAGGACTACGAGGTCGGGATTAGCTTTAGTCAAACCAAACACGAGGTCTTTGGCCGCAGCCGCGCTTAGGGGAAGCTGGGCGGCCACCCAGCGGAGTCCGGCGTGCGAGGCCGCGTTTTGAAGCAGCGCGTCTTCGGCGCCCTCGGCCTGCACCCGTTGCGTAGCTTCAAGCTTTTTCTTGAGCTCTGCCACTTGGGCGCGCAAATCACCCAGTACTGCCGCGGGATGCGCATTTTTAGCCTCTTCAACTACCTCATTCCACTGACGGCGAATTCCTTTGAGGTAGGCCTCGGCCGAAGCACCCGAAAGGGCCTCAATGCGGCGCACCCCCGAGGCGACGCTCGATTCCGAAACCAGCACAAACGGCGCGAGCATTCCCGTGGCCGCGACGTGGGTTCCCCCGCAGAGTTCCACCGAAGGTCCGAACTGGATTACGCGCACGGATTCCCCGTACTTTTCTCCAAACAGGGCCATGGCGCCGAGGGCCTTTGCTTCGGCAATGGGCACGGAGCGCCGCTCCACCAACGGATGGTTGGCGCGAATCGCCTCCGACACCTGCGCCTCGATGCGGTCCATTTCGTCGGCCGTGACTTTTTGAAAGTGGCTGAAGTCGAAGCGCAGCGTCTCTGGAGACACCAGCGAACCGCGCTGCTCGACGTGGGTTCCCAGCACGCTCCGCAGCGCGTGGTGCAGCACGTGCGTGGCGCTGTGGTTTTGGGCCGAGGCGGAACGGCGTTCGCCGTCCACCGTCAACGTGACCTCTGCGGTCCACTGGGCCGGTTCCGACTCCAGGTGGTGCAGGATCATGCCGGTCTCTTTGGTCGTGTTCCGCACGGCAATGCGCTCGTCACCAAACGCGACCCAGCCTTGGTCGCCCACCTGTCCCCCGCCTTCAGGATAGAAGGGCGTGGGCAAAAAGCAGGCTTGAACGATGGGGCCTTTGGCTGTTTCGACGCTTCGGTAGCGCAGCAGCTGGGACGGTGCCGACAGCTGATCGTAGCCTACAAACACGTCGCTGGACCCTTCGCTGAGGACCGTCCAGTCGCCCACCTTTTGTGCGGAGGCCTGGCGCGAACGGCTTTTTTGGGCCTCCATCGCGGCGGCGAACCCCTGCTCGTCGACCGACTTGCCCTGTTCACGGCAAATCAGCGAGGTGAGGTCGAGCGGAAAACCAAAGGTGTCGTAGAGTTCGAAGGCGCGCTCGCCCGAAAGGACCGTGGCGTCCGCCAGCGAGGCGTCGAGGCGCTTCAGTCCCGATTCCAGGGTGCGCAAAAAGGCGAGCTCTTCTTCGCGGATCACTTGCTGAATGAACGCGGCACGCGCGGCGAGCTCGGGAAAGGCAGCGCCCATCGTGCCGACCATGACCGGCACCAGTTCCGCCATAAACGGTTCGCGGAAGCCCAGGGTGCTGTAGCCGTAGCGAATGGCGCGGCGTAGAATGCGGCGAATGACGTAGCCCGCCCCGTTTGAGGCCGGAAGTTGGCCGTCGGCCACCGCAAACGCCACCGCGCGAATGTGGTCCGAAGCCACGCGCATGGCGATGTCAGTGCGCTCGTTTTCCCCGTACTTCAGGCCGCTCAGTTCCTCGAGTCGGCGCAGATAGGGCTTGAACACCTCGGTGTCGTAGTTCGACGAAGCCCCGACCACGGCGCGGGCCAAGCGCTCGAAGCCCATTCCGGTGTCGACGTGCTGGGCGGGCAGCTCTAAGAGCGATCCGTTGGCCTTGCGCTCGAACTGCATGAACACCAAGTTCCAGATCTCAATCACCTGCGGATCGTCGTTGTTGACCAACGTGGCGCCGTCGACCGCCGAGCGTTCGGCCGCCTCGCGCAGGTCGACGTGAATTTCGGAACAGGGACCGCAGGGCCCCGTATCGCCCATCTCCCAAAAGTTGTCCTTCTTGCTTCCGTAAAGGATGCGGTCGGGCGTGAGGTGCTTGAGCCACATGCCTTTGGCCTCCTCATCCGAGGCCAAGCCGTCGCCCTGATCTCCGCCAAAAACCGTAACGTACAAGCGGTCCTTCTCGAGCTTGCACACCTGCGTCAGGAATTCCCAGGCCCAGTCAATCGCCTCCTGCTTGAAGTAGTCGCCAAACGACCAGTTGCCGAGCATTTCAAACAGTGTGTGGTGGTAGGTGTCGATGCCAACTTCCTCGAGGTCGTTGTGTTTTCCGCTGACGCGCAGGCACTTCTGGCTGTCGGCAATCCGCGCGTGAACCACTGGTTTGGCACCGATGAAGACGTCTTTAAACGGATTCATGCCCGCGTTGGTGAACATCAACGTCGGGTCGTCCTTGATCACCAAGGGCGCCGAAGGCACAATGACGTGGCCTTTGGTCGCGAAAAAATCAAGGTATGCCTGGCGGAGTTCGTTCGGATTCATGCGGGTGGTTTTACCTACTTTTGAAGGATACAAAAGTATGCGCCGCGCCAAGTACATCTACGACCCGCTCACGCTGGCCTACCATAAGGTTGAGCGCACGTGGAAGCACATTCTGCGCGACACCTCATTGTTCCTGCTTGGCTCCATGCTGATGGGGCTCATTTTCTTCTTTGCGATCCAGTACTTCATGGATTCTCCGCAGGAGCGGGCCTTGAAGCGCCAGCTCGAAATTTCGGAACAGACCTACGCCGAACTCGAAGACCAGATGGAGGAACTTTCGGGGGTCGTCGAAGAATTGGAGCGGCGCGACAACGAAATCTACCGCGTCATTTTGGAATCGGAACCGCCCGCCACTTG
>SYCM01000051.1 GCA_005786915.1 Bacteroidota bacterium
CGCGGGCTACTTAGAGGGCGGAATCCTTACGTCGATTCTGGTGTTTGCGGTTACCCTGTGGGCCGCGTGGGGCCTCACCGAAACCTTCGGTCGGGACCTCGATTTTGTCGAGCGCGACTAGCGCTTTTTCTTGACCGCGGGTGCCGGAAGATTAACGAGCAGTTCGCTGAGGGAGTCAGCTCGGCGCTCCGCAGCGAGTTTCGCGCGCTCGGCCGCCAAGCGTTCGAGGCGCCACACGTCGCGCTGGGTGGCGTTTCGCAGCACGCGGTCCTGAAGGGAATCCGCGCGCAGCTGGGCCAACTTCAGCTCTCGGGCACTGCGTTCGAGCTCCTGAGCCAATTCGAGCGAGGCCTGTTCCGACTGGGCGCCCCAACGCTCTACCGCGGCCAGGCTGTCGCGCACGGCCACGAGGCGCAGCTCGGCGGTTGCGCTGTCTTGGCGAAGGCGCTGGACGACCGCAGACTGGGCGTCGACCACCTTCTGGGGTACGCCACAGGCCGCAATAACGGCGGCCATTCCGAGGAGCATCAGGCTTCGCACGGCCTAAAGGTAGCGCACATCGTACCTTCGCTCCATGCCCCTCATCGACGTACGAAGCCCTGCAGAATATGCCCAAGGCCACGCTCCTGCGGCCGCCTCGGTACCCCTGTTTTCTGACGCGGAACGGGCCGAAATTGGAACGGTATACAAGCAGCAGTCGCCCGCCAAAGCGGTGCGCTTAGGGCTCAAGTACGCCGGGCTGCGCATGGCTGACTTGGTGGCTGAAGTGGACGCCCTCGCGAAGCGGGACCCGAGTCCGCTCGAAGTGTACTGCTGGCGCGGCGGACAACGAAGCGGGTCGGTGGCCTGGCTGCTCCGCACGGCCGGCTACGACGTCAGCCTCTGGGATGGGGGCTACAAGGCCTACCGCGGGCGGGTGCTCGAGTCCTGGGCTGCGGACCGGCCCTACGTCGTGCTGGCGGGCCTCACCGGATCGGGCAAGACCGAAGTGCTGCGCGCGCTCCACGAGCTCGGAGGTCCCGTGCTCGACCTCGAAGGCTTGGCCCACCACAAGGGGTCTGCGTTTGGGCAAATTGGCGAGCTGCCCCAACCCACCAACGAACAGTTCGAGAACGAAGGAGCCGTGCGCCTTGCGGAGCTTGAAGGCGAAGCCCGCATCTGGATCGAAGACGAATCGCGCTCCATTGGGCGCATTTGGCTGCAGCAGAGCTTTTTTGCGCGCAAAAAGTCCGCGCCCGTGGTCCTGCTCGAGCGGAGCCTGGACGAGCGAATCGACCGGCTGGTCGCGGCCTACGGCCAAGCCTCCCGCGCGGAACTGTCCGAAACGTTTATGCGCATCGCCAAGCGTTTAGGCGACCAAAACGCCCGGTCCGCCGTAGACCACGTGCAGCAAGGCAATTTGGCAGACGCCGCCCGAATCGCACTGCACTACTACGACCGCACCTACGCCGAAAGCGTGGCCTCCCGCACCGAAACGATAACCGCCCGCTTGGACGGCAGCGGCAAGAGCGACGCCGAAGTCGCCCGTGAACTCCGATCCCTACCATGAACCTGACCGAATTCAATCCCGGGTCCGGATGCGGCTGCAAGCTCGGCCCCGAGGCCCTGCAGTGCATTTTGGGCGCCAGCGGCGTCCGCCCCAACGACCTTTGGCCGATGCTCTGGGTGGGCCACGAGCACGCCGACGACGCTGCCGTAGTTGACCTTGGCGACGGCCGCGGTCTCGTGCAAACCGTCGACTTTTTTACCCCAATCGTCGACGACCCCTACGACTTTGGCCGCATCGCGGCAACCAACGCACTGAGCGACGTCTACGCCATGGGCGGCACGCCCCTTTCGGCGTTGGCCCTTCTGGCCTGGCCCATTGAGCGGCTTCCGGCGGCTTTGGCCGGCCGCGTGATTGAAGGCGCGCGCGACGTGTGCCGTCAGGCAGGCATTCCGCTCGCCGGCGGACACAGTATTGACATTCCCGAACCACTTTTTGGCCTCAGCGTCAGCGGAATCGTCGACAAGGCGCACCTCAAAACCAACAACCAGGCCCAAGCCGGCGACCTGCTCTTTTTGACCAAACCCCTGGGCTTGGGCATCTTGGCCACCGCGACCAAGCGCGGAATCGCCACCGATTCCGACCGCACTTGGGCCCTCAACACCATGCTCACCGCGAACTCCGTGGGCCCTGACCTCGCCCAAATTCCGGGGGTGCACAGCATGACCGACGTCACGGGATTTGGCTTGGCCGGACACCTGCTCGAGGTGGTCCGCGCGAGCGGCCTTCGCGCCGAAATTGAGCTCGCTAAAGTGGCCACCTACGACCCCGAACGCTTGCGCGCCCTGTACCAGCAGTTTTGCCTGCCCAACCTTACGACCACCAACTACCGGGCGATTCAAGCCGAATCAAGCTCCATGGACGGATACACGATGGCGGTGCTCTGCGACCCGCAAACCAGCGGAGGCTTGCTCGTGTTTGCCAGCGCCGAAGCGGCACCTGCAGTGCGGGAACTGCTGGCGGCACGGGGCCTCGAGGCCGAGCCGATGGGTCGAACCGCCCCCGAAGAATCGGGAGTTCCGCGCCTTTCGGTCCTCGTTTGAGGGAATGCTTCATTTATCGTAATATTGCAATAAAGCAATAGAACGATATCATGGGCAGCAGCCACACCGATTCCTTTTCCCGCGAGCACCTCGCACTCGCCGACCTTTTCAAAGCCATTGGCCACCCGGCCCGCCTCGCAATCGTCCAAGCCATTGCGGCCCAGCAGGCCTGCGTGTGCGGAGAATTCGTTGAAATCACGGGCTTGTCGCAAGCCACGGTGAGCCAGCACCTCAAGGAACTCAAGTCCGCCGGCTTCATTCAGGGCCGAATCGAAGGGCCCAAGACCTGCTACTGCCTTTCGGCGTCTGCATTGGAACTGCTCCAAGCTGCGGTCGCGCAGCTGCAACCTCTCCAGCATCCATGCTGCTAGTTCCAGCCCAAGACGTGCGGACTGCGGCAGACGCCATTGCCGCGGCGCAGTCCAAGGGTCCGATTCAGCTGCTCTTTGTCTGCACGCACAACTCGCGCCGCAGCCAACTTTGCGAGGCCCTGGCCGCACACCGCTGGCGAGAAGACCCCCGAATCACCGTGCGCAGCTGCGGAACCGAGCAGACGGCCTGCCATCCCTCCACCGCCCTAGCCCTCGAGGATTTGGGGTGGAACGTGCGCGACATGGGCCACGGGCAGTTTCAGGTGCAGCTCGACCGAACGCTGCGCGTCCTCCGCTCCAAAACCTTGGATGAGGTTCCGCGCGACCTGCCCATCGTGGCGATGATGACCTGCGCCGAAGCCGACGAGGCCTGTCCCGCCATCGTTGGCGCCGTTGCGCGGATTCCCTGGCGCTACCCCGACCCCAAAATCGCCGACGGGACGCCCGAGTCCCGCGCCACGTACCGCGCGGTGGCCGAAGCCATAGCCCGGGACCTCGACGCCTTGCACCACCAACTCCAGCAATCCCCATGAAGTTTCTCGACAAGTACCTCACCCTCTGGATTTTCGCAGCCATGGCGCTCGGAGTCGCGCTCGGCGCCTTGACCGAAGTGGAAGCCTACCTCGACACGGAACCCGGCCGCGTGCACCCTGGTCTCGCGTTGGGATTGATTGCGATGATGCTTCCGCCCCTGGCCAAAGTCAACCTGCGTGAACTCCCCAAAGTCTTTGCCCGCACCAAGCTCTTGACTACTTCCCTCCTGCTCAACTGGGCAATCGGACCGCTCTTCATGTTCGCCTTGGCCTGGATTTTTGTCCGCGACCAACCCGCCTACTTCAACGGACTCATACTCATCGGATTGGCCCGATGCATTGCCATGGTTGTGGTGTGGAACGACCTCGCCTGCGGCAACCGCGAGTACGCCGCCGGGCTCGTGGGCCTCAACAGCCTCTTTCAAATACTCTTTTACGCCGCCTACGCGGGCTTCTTTCTCAATGTGATTCCGGCATGGCTTGGAATGGCCGAGCAATCGATTCACCTCGACTCTGGACTGGTGGCCGAAAGTGTGCTGATCTACCTCGGAATCCCGTTCGCCCTCGGCCAACTGCTGCGCTGGGGGAGCATTCGGGCGCGCGGAGAACGCTGGTTTACAGAGGTTTTGGCCCCGCGCATCTCCCCGGTGACCCTGTTCGCGCTGCTGGGCACCATCGTGCTCATGTTTTCGCTCAAAGGCGACCAGGTACTCGCGCTGCCTTGGGATGTGCTGCGCCTCGCGGTTCCGCTCGCCATCTACTTTGCCGGCATGTTTGCATTCACCTTTTGGCTGGCCAAGCGCCAGGGCGCCGACTACCCGACCACGGCCGCGCTTTCGTTTACTTCGGCCGGAAACAACTTCGAACTGGCCATCGCCGTATCCATCGCCAGCTTTGGCTTGGGCTCGGGCGAAGCCTTTGCCGGCGTAATCGGACCGCTCATCGAGGTGCCGGCGCTCATTCTGTTGGTCGGAGTGGCCCTGAGGGCACGCCGGCGCTTCGTAGCTTAGCTTCATGGGAGCCTTTCACACCACCTACCTCGGAAGCCTGCGCTGCGAAAACCTTCACGAGCAGTCGGGAACGCGCATTCTCACCGACGCACCCACCGACAACCACGGTATGGGATCGGCCTATTCGCCTACCGACCTGTGCGCACTGAGCCTCACCACGTGCATCCTCACGTCCATGGGGCTGTATGCCCAGTCCAAAAACCTAAGCCTCCTCGCAGCCGAGGCCCGTACGGTCAAGCACATGGCCAGCGACCCCCGGCGGATTGGACGTATCGAGGTACACTTAAGCATTACTGTGCCCCAAAGCATGAGCGACCGCGACCGCGAAGGACTGATTCGGGTGGCCCACACCTGCCCCGTGGCCCGAAGCCTGCATCCCGACATCGCTCAGGAGGTGCATTTTGCGTGGTCGGAGCGTTGACCCTTTAAAAAGGGCCGTTCGCTCAAACTTATTAACAATTTACGGAGGCTTTTGCGCCTTTGTAGCCGTTCTAGATTAGATTAGACGCTTCATTTACGTCTAAAATCGCCTAACACAACTACTCATGGTGCGTAAACTACTCGTTCTTTTGGCAATGCTGGCAGGTTCGCTCCAGCTTTCCGCCCAGGTCTACACCATTGGTACCGGAACGACTCCGACCACTGGAACAACAATTACTCCATACAAAACCTTCTGGCACGACGGCCGAGCTCAATACCTAATTCGGGCTTCGGAGCTCATAGCTGCTGGCACAGGACCTGGAACGATAACCGCATTGGGTTTCAATGTGACGACCGTTCCAGGCCAGGCAATGAACGACTTTACGATTAAAATGGCGGGTGTGTCCACCACGGCACTGACGTCAACATTCATGAGTCCTACCAGCCCCACTACCGTGATGGGGCCCACTACGGTGAATATTACCGCCACGGGTTGGTACACCCACACCTTTGCCACGCCGTTTGTATGGAATGGCGTGGACAATGTCCTAATTGATATTTGTTTCGACAACACGAGCTACACGACCGACGGTCAAGTCATGTCGCACACTGCTTCGTTTGTGTCGACCACCAACCACAACACCGACGGTGCTGCGGGCTGTTCGCTTACAGGTACCGGTTCCTACTCAGACCGCCCGAACATGCAGCTGAGCATCACCCCGGCAACTGCCTGCGCAAGCCCGATTAATGGCGGAACCACGGTCGCATCAGCTACCAACGTTTGCCCCAACCAGAACTTCAACCTTTCGCTCACCGGCCAGTCGCTTGCGAGCGGCTTGACGTACCAGTGGGAAACCTCAGCCTCAGCCTCTGGTCCATGGACTGCCGTACCTGGAGCTACTGGATTCAACTTCTCCGCCTCGCAAACCGTGAATACCTACTACCGTTGCGTAGTTAACTGTGCCGCGGCGTCAGCGAGTGGTGCTTCTACGCCTGTGCTCATCAACACCCTTCCCAACCTTGCCGGCGGTACCTACACCATCGGTTCGGGCGGAACCTACCCCAGCTTCACGGCGGCTTTCGCGGCTGCTTCGTGCGGCGTTGCTGGCCCTGTCGTGTTCCAAGTCCTCGCGAACTCCGCACCCTTCGTAGAGCAATTAGAAATCGGCGCAATCCCTGGGATGTCCGCTACTAATACTATTACCATTAAGGGTAACAACAATACTCTTTCGTTCACGTCAACCGCCGGTAGCGCCCGCCACGTACTGTACCTGAACGGCGCCGACTACCTGCGATTTGAA
>SYCM01000052.1 GCA_005786915.1 Bacteroidota bacterium
ACGGCGGCCAAGAGGTACAATGGAGTCGTTTTCATAGCGTTACAATTAGGCACCAATGCGTCCTCTTCCGAGCTTCTGAATTCGGCCTTCTGCCTTCAGTTCCGTGGCCAAGGCGTCGAGGAGGCCGTTGACGAACGCGGAAGCCTTGGGCGAACCGTACTGCTTCGAAATTTCGATGGCCTCGTCGATAGTGACTTTGAGCGGAATTTCTGGAAACGCCAGCATTTCGCTCAGGGCCATTTGGACGAGCGTGCGGTCCACCGGGGCCATTCGGTCAAAATCCCACTGATTCGCTTTGCCCGCCATGCGCTCCTGCCATTCTGCTTGGTGGCGCAGGGTGTGCAGGTAGAGTTCCTTGGCGAAGTCCGCATCGCCCTTGTCGCGGTACAGCGAGACCAGCACGGGCCGGTTCTTGCGGGCGTTTTGAAGGGTTTGCACCGCCATCATTTGCGCTGCGTCCAAATCGTCGGACCAGTGCATGCTGAGCGATTCGTAGTGCTGGTGAAGCTCGGTATTGTTGGCGAGGTAGTCCCGGTAAAACTGCCGCACGTGGGCAATCTGGGCCTCCTCCGTTTGAAGCTCTGGGCTGTTCCAGTAAAGGGTTTCCCCCCATTCGGCCCAGTAGGCGAAGAAAATGGTGCGCAGGACGTCGGCCGACTCGCCCCATAAAATGCGGTGCTGCTCCCAAGCCTTCGTAACCTCGTCGTCGCTGGTGAGCTGGGCTACAAAAGGCAACGTCAAGAAATGCGCCAGCTGGGCTTCGCGAAGTCGGTTGGGAAACTGCTTGGCGCGCTCGATTTCAAGGCGTTCCTCCATGAACTGCGTGAAGTGCCAAAAAATGCGGAGTTCGTAGAGGTACAGTTCATAAATACCCTTGATGCTGTCTTCGAGCCGGCGGAGTCCCAGTTGCGCGTCGCTGAGGTCGGACTGCGCATACGCATAAAGCGCTTGCATCGTTTTGATGCGAAGGTGGCGGCGGGTAAGCATAGAACGGAATTTGGCTGCAAATTTAACAATTTAACCTTCACTCGATTACTTCCATGTAACATTATTGGCCAAAAATTATCTGGTGAAATCTGCGCTCCCACTCCTTCGTATACCCGATTGGTGTGTGGCAAGTATTTCTTCAATCGCTCAGTCCCGTTATTCACGGAATCGCCCCGAAGTACTCAAACGAGCGAATCACTTAAGCGAGCGCATAAAGCTCATTCCTCCTTGGACAAAAATTCGTTGTGTTCAGTTATTCATTGAAGCCCAAGATCTCGGTAACCACCTGCGGAGAATCCGCGGACCCAAGCATTGGATTTATGCCACCGACACCATTTTGCGCTATTGTCAATACTCAGGGACACTCCCATTTGAACTTCAAGCTCGATTGCGCGACCAATGAACCCCCGCAGTGTACATCAGCATCATGAACATGCCGTACAGGGCGTCTTCCATCGGAATGGTTCCGAGGCGAAGGCCCATATTTTCGGCGTTGTTGTACCACACAATGGGTTCGGGTAAAAACATGCCGGTGAGCACCCCATTCACCAGAAAAAACGGAATCAAGCCCACGCCCCAGCTGCGCAAAAAGGCGGCCGTCCACCACGGGCGCTTCCACAGCAACCACGTGCAGCCCAGCGCCAGTCCGCCCGCGGCCGTGAGGGTCTACCAGCGATCTTGGTACACCAGCGCCACCGTGGCGCTGGCCGCCGCAATCATTTCGACGACGACGAACGCACTGCGCTTGGACTGGGTCCAGGGAAAAAACAGCTGCAGTACCTCGTAGATGAAAAACGTGGCCCAAGGCACTACCACAAAAAACAACCACTCTTCGAGCGGAAGGCCCCAAAGCGAAGGCCCAACGAGGTAGTCCGCATTGAACCCCCACACCCCGGTGGCCGTCTTGACGACGTCCCAGGGAATGAAGAGCGCCATCATGAAGACGGTGCCGACCAGCAAGTGCTTGGTTTGACCGATGTAGCGAATGCGCGGCTCAAAGGCCCGAGTGAAGGGACCGAGAAAGGTGAGCCCCATTAAGAGCAGGTACAGGCCTTTCACGCGCGGCGCTCGAGCTTCATTTTGCGGGCCTCTTCGCGCACCATGCTCCAGGGCACCCAAAGCAGTCCGAAGTGCGCAGAACCCTCCTTGCCCAAGGTCTTGTGGTGCCATTTGTGCTTGAGGCGAACGGCCCTAAAATAGGGGTTGTCGGTGTGCACCCACCAGCGAAAGCGCTGGTGGATAAAGATTTCGTGGACCAAGAAGTAGGTAAATCCGTAGGCGGCGATGCCGAACCCAAAGGCCGTGGACTCGGGAACGCCCCACATCATGCCGAGCATGATGCACAGCCACGAGGGTACGGCAAAAATCAAGAAAAACGAGTCGTTCTTTTCAAAAAAACCCGGCTCTTTGGTGTGGTGGTCCGCATGGAGCACCCACAACGGGCCGTGCATGAGGTACCGGTGAGCCGCCCAAGCCGCCCCTTCCATCAGGACGTAGGCCAAGAAAAACATCGCAATTGCCGTCATGCTAGGGTAACGCAGGAAGCTTTATGGGGTTCACGCCTAATTTGGGATCGTAGCGGTACAGCTCGACCGCCGTATTGGTTTGGCCGCCTTCGGCTTCAACCCTCCACGCGTACCGGCGGCGCGGCCCGGTGAAGGCTCCGGGTTCGTTGGCCAAAAGCATCAAGGCCGTGTCGTAGCCGAGCCAAGCCCAACGCGAACGGGACTCACCCAATGCCTGCGAAAGGTGGGCGTCGACGGTTTCGAACGTGGCAAACTCCAATCGGTCGGTCTGAACCCAAACGATAGGCTGGCGCAGCAGCAAAAACGCATCGAGCGACGGGCTGTTCACCGTGGTACTCACGGTCCAAAGCTCCGTTTGGCTCGCGGGGCGCTGGCGCAACCCCTGAAGAATGCGCGCGGCACTGAGCACTTTGTCGTCGAGCAGCACAAACCGAGTGGCGATCAGGTCGTCGCGCCCGACGCGCTCGGCCAGGTTGGCCGTAGGTCGCCCGTCCCAGCTTTGAATTTGGGCCGTGTCGCCCCCATGGGCCGCGAATCCTTGGTAGAAGGCGCGGCGCTGGAGCACGCTGTTTTTGTCGCCCAGATCAAAAATGACCGTTCGGGACTGGGGTCGAGCCTTGGCGTCGCGGGCGGCCAGTCGGCCGAGCGCTTCAGACTCGGTGTAGCGCGGAGGCGCCGCCGCAATGAGCTGCGGCAAGCCGGCGACCGCCATATCTCGGGAAACGGGGTTGACGACGTAGGTCGTCGACGCTGCGTACTTCGCCAGCGCCTCGGAATCCTGGCCGCGGAAGGGTCCGACGACGAAGTGCACCTTGCGCGCTTCCAGCAGTTCCATAAAGGCCTTAGGGCTGTAGGATTGAACGGGGCCGTCGAGCGGTCGGTCGAGGACGGTACCGCTGGCCTCGTCAAAGTCGTACACGTCGAGCACCACGGGGCGGTCGGTCGCGGCCGAATCGAGGGCCGCCTTGAATCCGGCATAAAACTCGAGGGCCATGCGCTGACCTACTTTGCCGCCCGAGGTGTCCGCTTGCACCTGAAACGGGAGCACAACCGCCCAACGCTCGGCATTTTGAGCGCGCAACGCCCACGGGAGGAGTACGGTGGCGGACCAAACCGCAAGATGCTTTATTCCCATTCGATGGTTGCCGGCGGTTTGGAACTGATGTCGTAGACGACGCGGTTCACGCCCCGCACTTGGTTAATGATGGCATTCGAAGTTCGTGCCAAAAAGTCGTAGGGCAAATGGACCCAGTCCGCCGTCATTCCGTCGGTCGACTGAACGGCGCGCAAGGCCACCACTTGCTCGTAGCTGCGCTCGTCGCCCATTACGCCCACCGACTTGACGGGGAGCAAGATGGCTCCGGCCTGCCACACCGAGTCGTAGAGTCCGGCGTCGCGCAGTCCCTGAATGAAGAGGTGGTCGACTTCCTGCAAAATGGACACTTTTTCGGGCGTAACCTCTCCCAAAATGC
>SYCM01000053.1 GCA_005786915.1 Bacteroidota bacterium
GGGCAGCAGCGGAAGCACCGCGTCGTAGGCCGAGCGCAGGATGCCGACGCGGCCCTCCTTCCAGGCCCACACGCTGGGCGCGACCAGCTGCACCACTTTGCGGTCCAAGCGCCAGGGTTGGGTGCGCATCCACTGGGCCATGCGCAGATTGAATCCCGGATAATCGATGAGCACCACCAGGTCCCACGGTTCCGCCAGCACTTCTTTGGCCGCCCTTAGGTTGCGAAGCACGGCGCCTGCATGGACCACTACGTCCTTGAGCCCCATGTAGGCCAGGTGCTCGAGCCCGCGGCGCACCGGTTTGCCTAGGGCCCGTGACAGCTCCGGTCCGCCCCACGCGTCCAAGTGAAGATCAGGCTGCTGGGCCTTAAGGGCGCGGACCAGTTCCGCCCCCAGCATGTCGCCCGAGGGTTCGCCGGCGAGAATAAAAATGCGTTTTACAGCCATTCCCACCTCCAATAGATCGCGGCTGCCAAGTACACGAAACTGATTACCACGATGTTAAACGCCATTCGGTAGCGCTTGAGTACGATGGCGAGGGTCAGGTAGATGCCCTCAAGCACGACCGAAATGCCGAGTACCCGGTTGAGCAGGTAGGCCCATAGGTCGGAATCTAGCTCGGCGACCGGCGGAAGCGCGGGGTAGGTCGCCAGCAAATAGGACCACGCGAACCAAGGGGTTCCCGCGGCTACAGCCATGCCCATGTAGGCTTCGAGGCGATCGCGCCGTGGTCCGGGACTCATCTTTGGTCGAGACGGCGGTGGAGGTTTGTAAGGGCGTGGTGCGCGGTGAGGTCAAACTGGGTCGGAACCACACTAACCCATCCTCGGTCCAACGCCCAGATATCGGTATCCTCGGCTCCGTCGGGGTTGTGGTAGTCGCCGCGCATCCAATAGTACGGCTTGCCGTAGGGGTCTACGCGCTCTTCAAAGTCCTCCTTCCAAAACCCAAGGGCCTGCCGGGCCACCCGTACCCCGGCGTAGGGAGCCTTCTCTGCGTTGGGGAAGTTGACGTTGAGGCAAACTCCCTCAGGGAGCCCGTGGGTCAGCGCATCCTGGGCAATCTGCTTGAGGTAGGGTTCGACCGGGCGAAAGTCGGCGTCCCAGGTATAGTCCAGTAGGCTGAATCCAATGCTGGGCACCCCCTGCATCGCGCCCTCCACGGCGGCCGACATGGTTCCGCTGTAAATGACATTGACGCTGGCGTTGCTGCCGTGGTTCACCCCGCTCACGATCAAGTCGGGCTTGCGGTCCTTGAGCACCTCGTGCACCGCCAACTTGATGCAGTCCACAGGAGTTCCGCTGCAGGCGTACTCGGTTTGCGGACCCGCATCGAGGCTCATCGGCTTCAGTCGGAGCGAGTCGTGAAGCGTAATCGCATGACCCATGCCGCTTTGCGGACGGTCCGGAGCGACCACCACTACCTCCCCTAACTGATTCATTGCGTGGATCAAGGTGCGGATTCCGGGCGCCGTGATGCCGTCGTCGTTGGTAACTAAAATGAGGGGTGCAGACATGAACGCAAATTAGGTTGAGGGCGGCTTGCGGCGGCAGGCATAAGATTTGTACTTTTCCACCCACTTATCGACCAAACCGCTATGATTATTATCCTCATTGTTTTCATGATTTTGGGCTTCGCCGTGCAGGCCCGCTTGAAAAACCGCTTCAAGAAGTATTCCGAAAGCTACCTCTCGAGTGGACTCACCGGGGCCGAAGTGGCCCGCCGCATGCTCGACTTTTACGGTCTGCACACGGTACAAATTGTCAGTGTTCCGGGCAGATTGACCGACCACTACAATCCGGCTGACAAAACGGTCAATTTGTCACCTGAGGTGTACGAAGGCCGCAACGTTTCGGCCGCCGCCGTCGCCGCCCACGAGTGCGGACACGCCGTGCAGCACGCCACGGCCTACGCCTGGCTCACGATGCGCAGCAAAATGGTGCCGGTGGTCAACATCAGCGGCCAGATAATGAACGTCATTTTCTTGTTCTCCATATTTGGAATGAGTATGCTGGGTCTTGGCTTTGACCAAGCCCTAATCGTGCTGATTGCCGCCCAAGCTGTGCTCGCGACTTTTGCGGTAGTTACGTTGCCCGTGGAGTACGACGCCTCGCGACGTGCCCTGGTGTGGCTGCAAGGGGCCGGAATCACTGACGCCAGCAACCACCACCAAGCCGAAGACGCCCTGAAGTGGGCGGCCCGCACCTACCTGGTGGCCGCTGCCGCCGCCGTTACCCAGCTCCTGTACTACATCATGCTGTACATGGGCCGCCGCGACGAATAATGCTCCTACGCCCCTACCGATCCACGGACGCTGAATCCATTTTGGCGATTTACGGGCCCGTGGTGGCGGAGTCTTCGGCGACGTTTGAGCTCGAGGTTCCCCCCCTCGGTGATTTCAAGGAACGCTTGGCGCGCATCGCCGAGCGTTTTCCGTTTTGGGTAGCAGAGGATGCCTGCGGCGAGCTGCTTGGGTACGCCTACGGAACCACCCACCGGGAGCGCGTGGCCTACCAATGGGCCGTTGAAACCAGCGTGTATGTTGCCCCCGGGGCCCACCGCCAAGGCGTTGGCCGCGCGCTCTACTCTGCCCTACTTTCTTCGCTGGCCGAACGTGGATTCGTCTGGGCCTACGGGGTGATCACGCTCCCCAACGACGCGAGCGTCGCCCTGCACGCCGCCTGCGGATACGAGTCCTTTGCCACTTACACGGCGGCCGGTCAAAAGTTTGGTCGGTGGTGCGACGTGCACTGGATGCGCTACGCCCTGAACGAAGCACGGCCGGGGATGGCGGAACCGAGTTTCCGAGGACTTTGATTAATCGAAAATCTTACCCGGATTCAAAATGTTCTTTGGATCGAGTAAGGTTTTGATTCCGCGCTGAAGGTCGAGCGCCGCGGGCGCGAAGGCCAAATCCATGAAGCCCTTTTGGACCAGGCCGATGCCGTGCTCGCCCGAGAGGGTCCCGCCCATGGCGCGCACCTCGGTGAAGAGCTGGCGAATTCCCTGCTGCAGCCGGTCGCCGTGCCAGTCGGCGTCGCTCATGCTGCCCTTGACGATGTTGACGTGCAGGTTTCCGTCTCCGGCGTGGCCGTAGCATACCGAC
>SYCM01000054.1 GCA_005786915.1 Bacteroidota bacterium
ATCCCAGCTGCCTCGTACTTGGCCTTAAATTCAGCCTGGTAGATTTCTTCAAAGATGTCCTTGAAGCGTCCGTCGTACTTCTTGAGAATGGTATTCTTGGTACTCAAGTACAGTGGCCACTTTTTGTCGAGTGCCATGTTAAAGCAGCTGCGCGCGAATCCCGCTATGGACTCGTCGGTGTTGTACATACTGAGCGCAACGCCGTCGCCCTTGAAGTTGTAGACTTCCCAAGTTTGGGGCTCGCTGCCGTCTTCAGGAGTGAACGTCATGGTCAACTTGCCCTTGCCTTTCACCGTAGTGTCGGTGGCACGGTACTGGTCGCCAAACGCGTGGCGGCCAATAACGATGGGTTTGTTCCATGTGGTTACCAATCGCGGAATATTCGCCATCACAATGGGCTCGCGGAACACGGTTCCGTCCAGAATATTGCGAATCGTTCCGTTTGGAGACTTCCACATCTGCTTCAAATTGAACTCTTTAACGCGCTGCTCATCCGGGGTAATGGTGGCGCACTTGATGCCTACATGGTACTTCTTGATTGCTTCAGCCGCGTCCACCGTCACTTGGTCGTTGGTTGCGTCGCGGTGCTCCATGCCCAAGTCGAAGTACTTGATGTCGACGTCGACGTAAGGAAGAATGAGTTTGTTTTTGATGAACGACCAGATGATTCGGGTCATTTCGTCGCCGTCTAGCTCAACGATTGGATTTAAAACAGTTATCTTCTGCATAAGGAACGCAAAAGTACCGAAAAAATCGCAGGATTACTCGATTTCTAGCTGAAATTCTCTTCGAAATTCGTCTAATTGTGGATTTTTTTCTAACAAAAAGGCGTATCGCTCGTCGGGCGTGTACACGAGACGCGCATTCACCGCTCCCTCCTGCACTTCCGTGCGGATTTTAAGCGAATCGTTGTGCAGGGCTTGCCGCAAAAACGGCAGTATGCGGTCTCGCACCGAATTCAAGTACCCTTCTTGGAGTTCGTTTTCTAAGCTCACCCGAACGCCGTTATCCTCCTCAAGGACCGGCTTGACTTGCTGCACAATGGCCTTGATTACGGGAACTTCGTCTAGGGTCGAGGCCGACTCCAGCCACGCCGTTTCGAGCGCCACTTGCGTAAAGGGGCGCAGACGGCGTTCCACCAAGCCAACCGGCTCCACATCAGGTTCCTGGGAATCCTCAACCCGCAGGGACTGCAGTTCAGAATCCGCTCGAGGCGCAGCCGACGGCAATTCCAGGTCTTTGAGCGAAAAAGCGGTTCGGCGCACGCGGGGCGGGGCGGGCGCTCCCACCGATTCCGACGGCGCCATAGCTTCAGAGGTTTCTTGAATTGCGGCCAGAACAGGCGGGGCGGAAACCGTAAGGAGCGCGACCGGATCCTCCGGCTCGAGTTCGGGCTCGGGTACTTCGGCCTGAATTCCTTCCATCACTGCGGTTGCCTCCTGTGCGGGCGGACCCTGGAGCTCTGGCATCGACGTGGGCTCAGGGGCCGTGGAGAGTTCAGGCACCGCCTGGGTTTCGCGCACCAACGGGGGCTCAGGCGCCTCCGCGAGCTCGGGCGCGGCTAGCCGTTCGCTAGAGGGATTTTTTTTTTCGTCGACGGACTCGTCGGAAATCAAGTCAAGCAGTGCCACCTCTACGTGCCATCGGGCATTGCTCGCGGCTCGGTAGCCCGCATCAGCGGCCACCAAGCGCTTCAAGGCCGAGGCGGCTCGGGCCGCGCTGACGCGCGAGGCCGCTTCCAGAATGCTTCGCTTCACCGAATCGGGGACGTCGAGCAGGGCCACCGTGCTCGGATGATGGGCCAGCAGCAGTTCGCGCACATACCCGGTAAAGCCCATCAAAAAGCGCTGCAAATCAAAGCCTTGATCGAGGACTTCGTGAATGCACGTGAGCACTGCAGCTCGGTTCCCAGCCTCGATGGAATCCCACAGGCCTACAAAGAGCGCCCGATCAACCAACTGGAGATTTTGCCGAACCAAGTCGTAGGTCAGGGCTCCGCCTTGAGCAAAGGCCGCGATGCGGTCAAAGATGGACAGCGAGTCGCGGAGCGAGCCGTCGGCCTTTTCTGCGATGGCATGCAGCGCTTCGGGATCGGCCGTGAGCCCCTCCTGCTGGGCCACCCAAGCTAAGTGCTCGGCTATGTCGCCAATTCCGATGCGCTTGAAATCAAAAATTTGGCAGCGCGAAAGGATCGTGGGCAGGACTTTGTGCTTTTCGGTCGTCGCCAAAATGAACACGGCGTGGGCGGGCGGCTCCTCGAGGGTCTTCAGAAAAGCGTTGAATGCCGCTTGCGACAGCATGTGCACCTCGTCAATGATGTACACCTTGTAGGTGCCCATTTGCGGCGCGAACCGCACCTGATCGATGAGCTGGCGAATGTCGTCTACCGTGTTGTTCGAGGCCGCGTCCA
Organism: Bacteroidota bacterium; assembly: GCA_005786915.1. GTDB lineage: Bacteria > Bacteroidota > Bacteroidia > Flavobacteriales > Schleiferiaceae > TMED14. The sequence continues at coordinate 2,411 of SYCM01000054.1, forward strand.
GCTCAAAAATGTTGAGGCTGTAGTCCAGTCCTTCGCCGGTGTGTACCTCGTTGATGCGTCGGGCCAAAATGCGGGCGCAGGTCGTTTTGCCCACTCCGCGCGGACCCGTAAAGAGCAGCGCTTGCGCCAGCCGCCCGCTCACTACCTCGTGCTCCAGCGTCTCGGTCACATGGGCCTGGCCCACCACCGAAGCGAAGGCCGCGGGCCGGTATTTACGGGCTGAAACGAGGTACTGATGTTCCATGGGGTGCGAATGCAAACCTACACCTTAGTGAGCGATTGGCCACAGCCACGACAGCGCAAAAAAACAGGCTTGCGCCAGGAGCACGGCGCGGGCCAGCGGATTTTTTAGCGGCGCCGATCCGAGAAGCCATTGCGCGGCAAATGCGACCACCGCCCACGAAACGTAGTTCTGCCAAGGCGCGACTCCGCCAGCAAAGAGCCAAAGCCGGTGCGCGTGGGCGACTGGCTCCATCAGCACGTCGAGGGACAGCATGAGCACGGTGGCCAGTAGGGCGCGCTGCAGCCGCGATCCGTCTTCCAAAAACTGCGAAGCAAACGACCCAGCGGCCAAGCTCAGCAGGGCCCAATTGAGCCCGATGAGCCAGGGGGTCTCCATGACTTTGGGTCCGAGGCCTTCCAAGTACACGTAGGCACCGAACGGAACGCCCGTATTGACTCCGAGAATTTCGACGCCGAGCCCCAAGGCAAAAATGGCGAGGAGGGAGGCCTTGAGCCGCTCCGAGCGGTCCGAAAACCCAAAGAGCATACCGAAGGTGAGCAAGAGGTGAACCGGAGTAAGCAGAATCATCCAATCGGCCCAAGGACTGCGAAGTCCGAGGGCTCCGACCAAATGGGTCACGACGACGATAACGAGAGCGGTGCGATACGGCATGGTCCAAAGGTAGGATTGAACTCTGCACCGCATTCCGCGTTGACGTAGCATGTGGACCGAACGCCGAATGCTTGCCGTGGTGGCCGCCCTTTGCGCCGCCGTCGTGGGGCTCGCAATAGCTACCTACGAGGCACCTCCCCTCGATCTCAGCTACCGCAACGCCCTGCAAGAGAATCGCTTGCTGTACTTCACGAACATTCGGAGCATCAAGTACACCCGCACGGAATATGGGGATGGCGTGAGCCGCTACACCCCCGAAGACCAATCGACAGATCGCGGAGGATTTGTGATAAGGGTCAACCGCCACACGGCCGAGGCCAACATTGTTTGGCAGCGCGGAACCGCCGCCGAACGCCTCGTCGCACGCCCCGAGTCGCTCGGCCTTTGGGACCCCGATACGGCCCAGTTAACGACCCATTGGAACATGGCCCTGCGGCAGCTTCAGCGGCAGCGCAGGCCGGACCGGGTGCTCTCTGACTATTTTGAGCTCGTAGGCATCTTCCCCGAGCACTTAAAGAACTGATTTTTTTGTATCTTTGCGCCCCCTTAAAGGAAATTTTCTAATGAAACAATACGAAACCGTTTTCATCCTAAATCCCGTCTTATCTGATGATCAGATAAGGGAAACGGTGGATAAATACACCAGCAGCATTAAAGCCGCCGGTGGTTCCATCATCAACGTAGAGCGTTGGGGCTTGCGCAAATTAGCGTACCCCATCGACAAGAAGAAGTCAGGATTCTACAATCTGGTAGAGTTCACGGCCCCTTCTACCCTTATTGCCACGCTTGAAGTGGATATGAAGCGCGACGAGCGGATTCTTCGCTTTTTAACGGTAGCTCTTGACCAGCATGGTGTAGAGTACGCGTCAAAGCGCCGTGAAAAGGTTAAAAACGCTTAAGCTATGAGCACGAATTTAGAACCCACTGGTACTAGCGAAATCCGCTACCTGCAGCCTATTGCCATCGACTCGTCGGTGAACAAGAAGTACTGCCGCTTCAAGAAGTACGGCATCAAGCACATTGACTATAAGGATCCCGACTACCTCCTTCGCTTTGTGAACGAGCAGGGCAAAATCCTTCCCCGTCGCCTCACGGGAACTTCGCTGAAGTACCAGCGCAAGCTCGCCCAAGCGATCAAGCGTGCCCGCCACCTCGCCCTCATGCCTTACGTAGCTGATAACCTTAAATAAGCGGACGCCATGGAAGTTATTCTCAAGCAAGACGTTGAAAACCTGGGTTTCAAGGACGACGTCGTATCAGTGAAAAACGGCTACGGCCGCAACTACCTGATTCCGCAAGGTTTCGCAATTCTCGCCACCGAGTCTGCGAAAAAAGTACTGGCTGAAGACCTTCGCCAACGCGCCCACAAGGAAGCGAAGATGGTCGACGCCGCTACCAAGACTTCTGAAGCCCTGCGCCGCGTAGAGCTGAAGATCGAAGCCAAGGCAGGTGTGGGAGGCAAGCTCTTTGGAGCCGTCACCAACCAAGACGTCGCCGAAGAATTGGCGAAGTTGGGCCACCAGATCGACAAGAAGTACATCCAAATCGCCGGAGGCTCGATCAAAGTATCGGGCAAAAACAGCGCGAAAGTTCGCCTGCACCGCGACGTGGTGGTAGACTTCCACTTCGAAGTGGTACCGGTAGAAGCCTAATCGAATTCATCGATTGATGCGAAGCACCCCGCCTCAGCGCGGGGTGCTTTATTTTTATAGCCTTATGAACGACGCCCGTCCGAACTGGATCGCCTTAGCGGTAGGCGCTGCCTTCGCAGCCCTACCCGCCCTCCCTGTCGCCCAAAAGCTGGGCGACACCTCCCATTGGCCCATGCACTTAGGTGCGGCCGTTCTGATACTGGGGCTCGGACTGCAGCAGCATTTCACCGCACGCGAAGACCGCAACGACCTGCCCAACCTCAGCGTAGCGGGCAGCTTTTGCCTGGCGCTCGTGGCGATGCTTGGGCTTGCCGTGGCTCCCCTGTATGCGGCGAGCGAAGCTTACCTCGCGACGGGACGGTACCTGGGCTACGCGGCCGCCGCGCTGCTGGGCTGGCGCATGGGACCCCAAGGCATCCCGATGCTTGCTTGGGGGATTTTGGGCGCTTCGGGCGTGGAAGCTTGGTCCGCCCTGAGCGACGTGACCGAGCACCGCAGGGCCCTCATCGACCCCTATTTGGCGCAAGGTCTGATGGGCCACAAGAACTTTACCTCGTCGGCCATGATGCTCGGGCTGCCCGCCGCATGGTACCTCTACCCTCGGCACCGCAGCGCGGGCCGCATGCTGGCGGTAGCGGTGGGGCTCCTGACCGTGCTTGCGCTGGTCCTGCTTCGCACCCGAAGTATTTGGATCGGTGCCGGAATCTGGGCCGTTTGGATGCTTACCACCAACCTGAAGTCGTGGAAGCCCTTGGCAGGCGGACTTGCTTTGGCCCTCCTCGTGGCCGGCGCGCTTTGGGCTCAACCGCGCGTGCGACAGGATCTTTTTGACCCCACCAACCTCCGCATTCGCCAAGTGTTTTGGGCGCATTCCCAAAGCATGTTTGCTCAAGAGCCCTGGACCGGGGTGGGCGCGGGGCAATGGCGCATTCATTTTCCCGGCCTCGGACTTCGGGGCATGAATCCGTCAGTTGCCGAGGGGATTACCGCCGAAGTTCGTCCGCACAACGACGCCTTGTGGCTGGCCGCCGAGCACGGAATCCCCGGCGTCGCCGCCTGGCTGTTGATGTGGGGCGGACTCGTCTTGGCTTGGTGGCGCAGCCGAAAGGAGTCCTTTGGCCCCTTCGTGGGCGGCCTGGCCTTGCTCGTTTTTTGCTACAGCATGTTTGAATTTCCGCTCGAGCGCGCGGCCGTATGGATCCCCTTTGCGCTCGCCACCGGCATGGCGTGTTCCTATCCCTCAGTCTCCCGCGCCGCTTTTCCCCGATGGTTGCCTAACCTGCTCGTCCTCTGCCTCGGCGGAGCCTACGCCTACACGGCCAACCAAGGGCTGTCGTCGGAACTCGAGCAGCAAGCACTGCTCGCCTTGAATGCCCGCCAAGACGCGGTGAACCTGCTACCCCGGTCCATTGAAAGCCTGGATGCGTGGACCGAACTCGATCGGTTTGGCAACCCCTCTCCCTACTTTGGAGGAATGTCGTCGATGTTTCTCGAGGCCTCGCGCGGCCCCCTAACCTCGCAGAGCTTTGCCGAAGCCGAATCGCACTTTAAGCACGCTCTCGAACTGCACCCCCACCATGTGGTAACCTGGTACCAGTTGGGCAACCTCTACCGCTACCGAGGCGACGCCCCTGCCGCCGAGCGGGCCTACCGAGAACTCTTGAAGCGGTCTCCGCGCCACCCTGGTGGTCAAATGCACCTCGCCCACGCTCTGCTCGCCCAAAATAAGCCCGCTGAAGCGGCGGGCGTACTGTTTGCGGCGTTCGGCGACGACGCCTACTACCAGCAACCCGACTACCGAAACGCGGCCGTGCAAGCTCTGAGGCAGTGCCCCGCCCAGGTGGCACACCGCGACGTCAACGCCCTGCTCCCCCAGCGCGAAGCACTCGACGACGAGGCGCTTTTTGCCGCCTTCCTTGGGGCGAAGCAGGCCTACTTAAAGTGAGGGCTAGCCCAGGACCAAGCGCACCGGGCAATGGTCGCTTCCGTGAACCTCGGTGTGGATTTCGGTAGCGGCTACGGAGTCCATGAGCCGGCGAGACACAACGTGGTAGTCTAAGCGCCAACCGATGTTCTTTGCTCGGGCTCCCGACCTCATGCTCCACCACGAGTACTTAGCGACTCCCGGGTTCTGCTCCCTCCACGAATCGGCAAATCCCGCGTCGAGCAGGTGCTGGAACCCGTCAATTTCACTCTGGGTGTAGCCGGGGGTCTTGTTGTAGTTCGACTGCGGATTGCTCAGGTCAATCGGGCGGTGCGCGACGTTCAAGTCCCCGCAGAGCACCACCGGCTTGCGAGCGTCCAATCCCTTGAGGTAGGCCGTGAGGTCGCGATCCCAACGGGCCCGCTGCGGAATCCGAGACAAGTCGCCCTTGGAATTGGGTACGTACGCGGTCACCACAAAGCTATCATTGAATTCCGCGGTAATGACTCGGCCTTCGCCCTCGTGTTCCGCTACGCCCATTCCATAGGACACGGCCAAGGGCTCGACCTTGCTAATCAGCGCCGTCCCCGAGTAGCCTTTTTTCTCGGCTTCGTGGGCCACGACGTGGTAGCCGAGACCGTGCAGCACCTCTTTGGCCTGATCCACCGTGCACTTGATTTCTTGAAAACCCATGACATCCGGGTTTAGGCCCCGAACGATGTCGTGCAGGCCTTTGCCAGCTACGGCGCGCAGGCCGTTTACGTTCCATGAGATAATGTTCATGTCCCGAAGGTACATTACCTTGATCGCATGCATCGGGGAGGTCTTTGGGTATTCAGTGCCTTACTACTGGCGTCGTGCTCGGTCCGCCGCAGCGACCGCTATGCGTTGGCCCAAAACCCTCAGGTGGAGCAAAAGACGACGTTGGTCCGGCGCCCGCGCTCCGCGGCCTTTCAGCAGTCGTTTCAGGACATCACCAACGGGGTCGGGATGGACCGGAACGGAAACCTTCTTCGCCACGTGCTCACCGCATCGGGGCAAGCCTACCCTTCGCGCCGGGAAGGAAGCCAATTAATCCTTCCGCAAGGAAGCGTTCCCGCGCCCGAACGGCTGTACCACTTGAGCAGCTTGATCGCCCTCCCGCTGCTCGTGCCTGAGCTGCGCGCGCTCGCTGACCGCGGGGAGTGGACCCACTTTGCCAGCACGGCGCCAGCCGGAGACCTGGTCGAGGTCCGCTGGCAGTGCACACTTCGAACCCGCAACGCCCGGCACTACGTGGCCCGTTACGAAGTCACGGCCGCCGAACTGCGCTACGCCCAAATCTGCGGGCGATGGACCCTCGAATCTGCTGAGTACAGCGAGCGCGAATTCGTGCAGCGCTGGAACCGGATTCCGCGGCACTAAGCGCGCTACATGTTTCGGCGGTACTGTCCACCCACCTCAAACATCGCCTCGGTCATTGAGCCCAGCGAGCAGATTTTGGCTGCCTCCATGATGGCGTGAAACATCGGCTGGTTTTGGAGCGCTGCTTGGCAAATCGCATCTAAGGCCGACTGGGCCGCCGTACCGCCCACCTCAGCGAGCTGCTCGACGGTGGCAATCTGGCGTTCCTTCTCGTCGACTTCGGCGCGGATCACTTCGCCCGGCACCAAGGTCGGCGAACCCTTGCTGCTCAAGAAGGTATTCACCCCAATGAGCGGGTACTCACCGGTGTGTTTGAGCATCTCGTAGTGCATGGACTCTTCCTGGATTTTTCCGCGCTGGTACATGGTTTCCATGGCCCCCAACACTCCTCCGCGCTCAGTAATGCGGTCAAATTCCACCATAACCGCCTCTTCGACCAAGTCGGTCAGTTCCTCGATAATGAACGCGCCCTGAAGCGGGTTTTCGTTCTTCGCCAGCCCCAGCTCTTTGTTGATGATCAACTGAATGGCCATTGCTCGGCGCACGCTCTCCTCGGTCGGCGTC
>SYCM01000055.1 GCA_005786915.1 Bacteroidota bacterium
CCGACAGCGCCACGCCGAGCAGGACGAGGATCAAACGTTTCATATGCGGTCCAACGCGAGAATCGGGCCAAAATTGCCTGAAATCGCGCAGGGTTCGCTTAGTGAAGGACTTGGATGCGGTCGCGGAACTGGCGTCCGTCGGCGTGGCGCACGTCGAGCACGTAGGTTCCGTTGGGCCAGTCCGCCGTAGAAATGCGCATGCCGTCGACGCCCGCGGCGCGGAAAACTTCGGTTCCGTTTAGGGCGTAGGCACGCACCACCGTGATTCCTTCGGGGAGTTCCAGTTTTACGAATTCGCGGGCAGGGTTCGGCGATATGCCTACGGCGAGCTGCGGTTCGTCTAAGCCGATTGTGCTGCGGGTCAGCGCCAGCGTTTGGGTGGCGACGGCGTCTCCTGAGGTTGCACCGTTGCCGTTGGCAAACAAGCTCGATACATAAATTGTCGTACCGTCAGGGGCGTTACCACTGTTCCAAGTGAACGTCCAAGCGGCTTGTCCGTTGCTCACGGTGTTGCCGCTTGAGGTGTGGGTGACAAAGTTGCTGCTGACCACTTTGTTCCCGGTGCCTGCAGTAAGGACGCCCTGGTGGCCGGCCGACTCGATCGAGGCCTGGAAGCCGCTGCGCGGATTACTCGCTCCGCCCGTGGAATTGGTCACGGTGATTTGGTAGTTGGTGTTGGGAACAAAACCAGTTGACGGAATGTCGGTGGTGATGCTCACCGTTTGGGTCGAAATCGAAGCCCCGCTGTGGCAACCGCTGCAATTTTGGCCACTGGAGGCGGGAGAACCCGACTTGCCTCCGCCCGGACCGTTGGCGTTGGTGAAGGCGGGGAGGGCGACGGCTGCTGCAGCCAGGGTGAAGAGGACTTTTTTCATGGGTTCAGCTTATGCAGGTTGAAGTTCGTGGACGGTGATTTCGGGCCACATCCCCACGCGTCCAGGGAACGCAAGGTAGCCAAATCCACGATTTACGTAAAGCGTTTTGGACCCCACCGGGTAGGCGCCGTCCCAGCGAGGGTACTTCCATTTCACGGGGCTCCACTTGAACCAGCCCGGAATTTCAATGCCGAACTGCATGCCGTGGGTGTGTCCGCTCAAGGTGAGCGCAATGTTGGCGGGGTTTGGGAGCACTTCGGCGTCAAAGTGCGACGGGTCGTGGCTCAGCAAAATTTTGGGCGAAGTGGGGTCCGGGCAAAGCGCGAGCGTGTCCTCGAGGCGCCCGTACTGCGGGAAGGGGGGCAGGCCCCAGTTTTCAATTCCGAGGAGTTCCAGCTCGGCACCGTCCTTGCGGAGCACGGCGCGTTGGTTGCGGAGCAGGTTCCATCCCATCGCGGCGTGGTTGCGCGCCAGGCGCTCCAGGTTGGCTTCTTTGGCCGAAGGGCTGGGCCAGGGCACGTAGTCTCCGTAGTCGTGGTTGCCCAAAATGCTGAACACGCCGTGCGGAGCCTTGATTTGGCTAAACCGCTCCATCCACGGCTCGATTTCGTCGGCGGTGTTGTTGACGAGGTCTCCGGTGAACACGACGGCGTCGCCCTTGGCCTCCAGTACGGCGTCGATGCCCTTTTGCACCTCGTCGGGGTCGGTAAAGCTGCCGCTGTGGATGTCGCTGATTTGCACGATGCGGAACCCGCGGAAGGCCTCCGGCAATCCCGGAATGCGGACCGTGTGGGTCTTGATGCGGTAGCGCGAGCGGCCGAACTGCCATCCGTCCAAAATGCTTAAAAACGGAATGGATCCGAGGGCCACGGCCACCCAGCCGAGGGCTTTGCGCCGCTCCGGCCACCCGTCCTGGCCAAAAAGGGCCACGCCTCCGCGCACAAAGTCTTCGGCAAGCCACAGGGCAATCATCGGAAGCTTGGGCACGTACAGCAAGACGAACCACACCATAAACGTTTGCATGCCGCGGCGGATTTCGTCAGCGGGTGCACCGGGGTCAAACTTGAAAAACGCATACAGCACGTAGGCGTAGCCCAGGCCGTGGACGATCATGAAGCTGCGCTTTACCCAAGCTGAGGGCTCGAGCGTGCGAAGGCCGCGGTACACGTACAGGTCCATGGCAAAGTAGAGCACCAGGACGAAGAGGAAGGCTATTGGGGATCGCATAAACAAACGGCCGCAAAGGTCGTGCTACCTTCGCTTCAAATGCTTAATCCGTTTAAATCCGTTTCGGTTTACGCGCTTCGCCAACGCTGGAAGGCGGGATTGCTTCTTTTTGCTATGCTGATCGCAGGGGCCACGCTTTGGTATACGGAGTCGCTGGCGGCCAATTTGCGCCGTAGAGAAGCACGTGAAGTCGAACGTTGGGCGATGGCGGTGGAGCACATCGTGCATTCGGCCGACGAAGTCGACCTGAGCCTGGCGACCGAGATCATTGAAGACAACGAGTCCATTCCACTGCTTTTAGTCGACGACTTCGGAACCGTGGTTTCGTCGCGGAACGTGTCCTGGAGCGGCTCGACGGCGGCCGACACGGCGGCCTGGATCGCGCGAATGGCCCAATACGCACCGCCCATTGAGATTGAACTCGTACCGGGCGTGAGCCAGTACATCTACCAGTACGAATCGACCACCCTAGGTCAGCTGCGCACCTACCCGCGGGCACTTCTCGGAGTTATGGCGCTGTTCCTCTCGCTGTCGTATTATGGATTCCACCGGGCGCGCCGGGCCGAAGAAGACCAAGTTTGGACTGGAATGGCCCGCGAAACCGCCCACCAGCTGGGTACACCCCTGTCGGCCCTGTACGGCTGGCTGACGGTCCTCGAAGAAGAGGCGGCGGGCCAGCCCAACGTGCTTCCGCTCCTGGCCGAAGTGCGCAAGGACCTCGAACGCCTGCAAACCGTGGCCGACCGCTTCTCCAAAATCGGGTCGGATCAACCGGGGACCGTTGCCGACTTGACGCCGCTCGTCGAACACAGCGTTTCCTACCTTCAAAAGCGCCTGCCCAATGGGGTGGACCTACGCTACGAAGTGGCGCCGTCGCTCCCCGAAGTGCGCTACCAGCCGGTGCTGCTGGGGTGGGTCCTCGAAAACCTCATTCGCAACGCCGTCGACGCCCTGCACGACCAAAAAGGCCGAATTGATGTTCGGGCCCACCGTGTTGGCGAACAGATCGTGATAGACGTTTCAGACAACGGTAAAGGAATGACCGCTAAAGTGCGCCGTTCGGTGTTCCGCCCAGGGTTCACGACCAAGAAGCGTGGATGGGGACTAGGCCTCAGCCTCGCGCGCCGCATCGCCGAGCAGGGCCACGGTGGCAGCCTTCAGGTGCTGCACAGCGCCCCCGGCCATGGCACCACCTTTCGATTAGCGCTCCCGTTGCCGTGAGCGAGGCCGTCGCAGCGGGCGGCGTCTACGTCCACGTTCCGTTTTGCCGGCACGCCTGCCGGTACTGCGATTTTCACTTTTCGACCCTCCTCAAACGAATCCCCGATGTCGTTTCGGCTATGGTTCGCGAGGCGGAACTCCGGCTTCCTCAGGGCCTGCCCGCCGCCACCCTGTACTGGGGCGGAGGGACGCCCAGCGTACTGCCCGAAGCGGAATTGGTGCGGCTCAACCAGGCGGTTCGCGCTCCGTTAGCCCTCGCCGAAGGCGCCGAGTGCACCCTCGAGGTCAACCCTGAAGACGTCACGGACCGTTCGCTCGCCCTCTGGAGGGCGCAGGGCTTTAACCGACTCAGCGTGGGGGTGCAGAGCTTTCGCGACGAGCGCCTGGACTGGATGGGCCGTCCGCACCGAGGCCGCGACGCCGAAGACGCGGTTCGGCGCGCTCAAGATGCGGGCTTCAGCAACCTGAGCCTCGACCTAATTTATGGACTTCCAGGCAGCGGCCTCGGCGAGTGGCAGGAGCAGGTCGGGCGCGCTCTGGACCTGGGAACGCCGCACCTTTCGGCCTATGCCTTGACGGTCGAGCCCCGAACGGCCCTGTCCCATGACGTGGCCAAGGGCACGGCGGCAGCCCCGTCAGACGACCGAGCCGCCGAGGACTTCAGGTGGCTCCGCGCGGAGCTGCAGCGCCAGGCCTGGGACGCGTACGAGATCAGCAACTACGCCAAGCCAGGGTTCCGCGCCCAGCACAACAGCGCCTACTGGAAGGGCAGCCCCTACGTCGGAATCGGCCCGGGCGCCCACTCCTTTGACGGCCGGCGCACCCGTCGGGCCAACGTGCGAAGCAACCCCGGCTACCAAAAGGCCTTGGCCGCTCCCGTTCCGGCGGAGTGGTTTGAGCTCGAAGTGCTGAGCGACCAGGAGTGGTTCCACGAGCAGGTGCTCACCCAGCTGCGGCGCCAAGAGGGACTGAGCCGCGCGGAAGCCCAAGGCCGCGATTTGGACGGGGCCTGGTCCTCGTGGATTCGCCAGGGAATGCTTCTGGCCGACGACCAAGGCTGGCGCCTCGAGGGCGAAGGCTGGCTGTGGGCCGACGCGGTGGCCGCCGACGCATTTGGCCTGAAGGTCTGATTCCGTTAGCTTCGCGCTATGTTCGATTTGAGTATTCCGGTTGAGTTTGGTCGCCCAAGGGCCTGGTACCTCGACGGTCCGCGCCGCGAGGCCGTGCGCCTCGGCGAGTGGGTTGGCGACGTCAACCAAGGCGGAAGCGTGAATTTTTTTGACGTGCACTTCAACCCGCACGCCCACGGAACCCATACCGAATCGGTGGGCCACGTGGTGCGCGAATCGGTGCATGCGGTGCATTTGCCGCTTTCGCCCTGGATGCGTGCGCGGGTGCTGCGCATTCCGACTCCTACGCTCCTGCGCCGTGACGCCCTCCAGGCTAGCTCAGCGTCCCTGCTCGACTACGACGCCCTGGTGGTTGCCACCCAGCAGGGCGACCTGACCCAGCGGGATTGGCGCCGGACCGATCCGCCTGCCGTGGAACCTGCGGCCTTGGCCTGGCTGGCAGAACAGGGCGTGCGCCACCTCCTGATCGACCTGCCCAGCGTCGACCCTGAAGAGGACGGCGGAGCCCTGGCCGCGCACCGCGCCTTTTGGGGGCTTCCCCTCGGATCGACGTCCTTGGCCGAAGCCCGCTATGCCGAGGCGAGCATTACCGAACTGATTCAGGTTCCGGCTGACTGCCCTGAGGGCCGGTACATGCTGAATTTGAGCCTGGCTCCGATGCACGGCGACGCGGTGCCCAGCCGACCCATTTTGTTCCCCGCCGAGAGCCCTTAAACGCCTACCTTTGCCCATTATGTGGGAAAAACTCGGTCGATTTGTCCAAAAGTACCGGCGGCAAGTCGTCGCTTTTTGGGTAATCTATGTACTCGTCATGGCCTACCTGGGGCGCAACGTGGAAGTCAGCTACCACTTCGCCAAAATGCTGCCCGAAGACGACAGCGTCTACACTGAATTTGTAGCACTGAACAAGAATTTTGAGCAGGGCACCGGCGGAGTCATTTTCTTGGCGGCGCACGACAACAGCTACTTCTTGCCCTACATCATGAACAGCTGGATCGAGCTGGCCAAAAACATCGACCAAACGCCTGAGGTGGAGGGGGTACTTTCTTGGCACAACGCCGTAGACCTTTACCTCGGCCCGGATTCTACCGACCGCTTTGAACCCGTTCCCATCTGCGACGGCCGCATCGACAACCCCGAAGAAGCCGAGGTGGTCCGCCAAAAGCTTAGTGAGCTACCGGTTTATGAAGGATTGCTCAATGCCAACGACGGGACCACGCAGCTTCTCGCGGTGCAGATTTCAGACACGGCGAACTACAGCAAGCTGTTTTTCCCCATGATCGACCGCATTACCGCGGAGGCCAAAAAGTTTGAGCGCCGCACCGGCATCGACATCCAGATTTCTGGGGTGCCCTACTTGCGCATGGTGAACGCCCGAAGCATCAAGTCTGAAATCAACCTCTTTCTGGGCTTGACGGCCATTGTCACATTGGTCATCATGTTTGCCATGATGCGCAGCACCCGAGCGGCCCTCATCGCGTTAGTCGTAGTGGGGGTAGGGGTCGTAGGGTCCTTTGGCGTCCTGGGGGCGCTCGGATTTAAACTCACGCTGTTCAGCGCCCTGATTCCGCCCTTGCTCATTGTCATTGTTGTACCCAACTGCATCTTTTTCATCAACAAGTACCACCAGGAGTACGCCCGCGATCAAGACGTGCAGCTTGCGATCCTGCATACCGTGAAGAAAATTGGCGGGGTGGCTCTAATGACCAACCTGACCACCGCCCTGGGCTTTTCGACGTTCATGTTCACAGCCAGCGACGCGCTGATTCACTTTGGTGTTGCGGCGACGATCAACATTATTGTGGTTTTTATCCTCTCCATGACCATCCTTCCGGTGATTTACAGCTGGATGCCGGCACCGCGTCCGCAGCATTACAAGCACCTCGAGCAGAAATGGCTCACCGACGGCGTGAGCTGGCTGGAGCGCGTGGCGCAGTTCCACCGCACCAAAGTGTATGTGGGGGCGCTCACCCTGGCGGCCGTGGGGTTTGTCGGAATGCTCCGCATGCAGACCACGGGCAACATCACCACCGACATTCAGCCCGACGACCCCTTGGTCCAGCAAATGACCTTTTTTGAAGATAAGTTGGGGGGAGTAATTCCGCTCGAAGTGGTCGTCAACAGCCGAGAACCCGGAGGCGTCTTCTCGTCCAGCGTGCTGCGCCAGTCCGAGGCCTTTCAGCGATCGCTCGACAGCCTGCCCAACCTGTCGCGCAGCATGAGCGTCAACGACTTCCTGAAGTTCAGCCGACAAGCGTACTATGGCGGAGGCGAAGAATTCTATTCGCTGCCTTCGGCCGCCGAACGCCGCCAAATCGCGGCACTGCTGCCCACCGGGTCGCAAGACGTAAACCGCGCCCTCACCACGGGCTTGTTGGACCGAGACAACCAGCGCATGCGCATCACGGTGCAGGTCCGCGACCTTCCGCGACCCGAGATGATGAAGGTTGTAGAGGCCGTCCAAGCCAAGGCCGACGAGCACTTTGACAAGGAACAAGTAGACGTGACTTTTTCAGGAGCCGGGCTCATTTTCTTGCGCTCCACCGAGTACCTCATTGACAACCTGGTGAGCAGCTTGATTTTTGCGGTCGTCGTGATTTCGCTGCTCATGGCGGGACTGTTCCGCTCGTGGCGCATGATGGTGGTGGCCATTTTGCCCAACTTGCTCCCGCTGATCATGACCGCGGGCATCATGGGCTGGTTCGGCATTCCCGTGAAGCCTTCGACGGTGCTCATTTTCTCGATTGCCTTTGGCATTTCGGTCGACGATACGTTGCACCTTTTGTCGCGCTACCGCCAGGAGCTCCAAGTCAACGGGGGTAATATTGGCAACGCCGCACTCATTGCGATTCGCGAGTCGGGCGTGAGCATGTTTTACACCTCGGTCGTCCTTTTTGCCGGATTTTTCATCTTCCTTGCGTCAAATTTTGGCGGAACTCAAGCCTTGGGCCTTTTGGTTTCGTTGACGCTGGGGTTTGCGATGTTCTCGAACCTAATTTTACTTCCGTCGCTCCTCATGACCCTCGACAAGGTCATGTCGGCCAAAGAGCAAGCCAAGTCGCTTTCTGAGCTGAGCGAAGACGAAGAATAGCACCATGAAAGGCATCATCC
>SYCM01000056.1 GCA_005786915.1 Bacteroidota bacterium
CCTTGGCGGTGTAGCGGTAGGCGTCCTCGGGGTTGGCGGCGATCTCGAGGCAGGGCTCGGCCACGCCAGGCGAGTAGGCAATGCTCAGGTCGCGCTGCGAATTTGAGGGCTTCGTCGGAACCACCTCCACCTTACCGGGGCGCAGTCCTTCGTGGTATTCCAAAATGTCGCGCTTGCGAATCGGCGTCTTTTTCATAGCTGCAAAGGTCTGCCGAAATTTAACATTCGAGGTAGCTGTGCCGACTTAACTTTGGCGTAACAAGGAATCACCCATTTAATCCAACTTTAACGTGTACACCGGATTACTCCACAGCCACCGCAGCCTCGCCTACCTCTTTCTCGCGGCGGCCCTCGCAACCGTCGTGCTCGCCTTGGTCAACCGCCTGCAAAACAAGCCGACGAGCAAGGCCCTCAACGGATTGACCCTGGCTACGTTGATTACGGGCCACCTTCAACTGCTCTTGGGCCTCGGGCTCTACTTTGTCGGCCCTTGGTTCGGATTGCTCACCGAAAACGCCGCCGAAGTGATGCGGAACGCCGACCTGCGCCTGTTCGCGGTGGAGCACCTCAGCGTGAACCTGATTGGCATCGCCCTGGTCACGGTGGGGCGTTCGCGCTTTAAAAAACTGGACGTCGACCGCCGCAAGCAGCAGGCGGTAATCGCCTACGTGGGCCTCGGACTCCTGCTCATCGCGAGCCGCGTTCCCTGGGAGCGCTTGTTCTAACTTTGCCGCATGATTGATCGGCGACCCCGCCAGGGGCCAGAGCGCTGCGTCCTCGTGGGCGCCGTGACCCGTTTACAGGACGAAACCAAGGCCAACGAATACCTCGACGAGCTCCGCTTTTTGGCCGAAACCGCCGGCGCCGAAACCGTCGCCGTGTTCACCCAAAAACTCGACAAACCCGACCCCACGCTTTTTCTGGGTTCCGGCAAAATGGACGAAATCAAGGCCTACGTCGAGGCCGAAGAGATTGACCTCATCATCTTTGACGACGAACTGAGTCCGTCGCAGCTCAAAAACATCGAGCGCCTGTTTGAGCGCAAGGTGATGGACCGCACCAACCTCATCCTCGACATCTTTGCCGCACGGGCCCAGACCTCCTACGCCCGCACCCAAGTCGAACTCGCCCAGTACGAGTACCTGCTGCCCCGCCTGACGCGCATGTGGACCCACCTCGAGCGCCAAAAGGGCGGAATCGGCATGCGCGGCCCCGGCGAAACCCAAATCGAGACGGACCGCCGCATCATCAAGCAAAAAATTGCGCACCTCAAAGAGAAGCTGACGGTCATCGACCGCCAGATGGCCACCCAGCGGGGCAACCGCGGAGCCCTCGTGCGCATGGCCCTGATCGGCTACACCAACGTGGGCAAGTCCACCCTCATGAACGCGCTCAGCAAGAGCGAAGTCCTGGCCGAAAACAAGCTTTTTGCCACCCTCGACACGACCGTGCGCAAGGTGGTCGTGGGCAACCTTCCGTTTTTGCTGACCGACACGGTGGGCTTCATCCGCAAGCTTCCGACCCAGCTCGTCGAGTCGTTCAAATCGACCCTCGACGAGGTGCGCGAGGCCGACATCCTGCTGCACGTGGTCGACGTCGCCCACCCCAACTACGAGGACCACATGGAATCCGTGGCCAGCATCCTTCAGGAGCTCGGCTGCCAAGACACCCCGCAGATCGTAGTCTTCAACAAGATTGACGCCTGGACGGCTCCGACCGACGACGAGGGCCGCCCCGCCGGAACCCTCGACGAGCTAAAGTCCGCCTGGGCCCGCCGCACCCACGGCCAGTGCGTGTTCATCAGCGCCCTGCACAAAGACCAGTTCGACGCCCTGCGCGAGATGATCTACCGCAACGCGTCGACGATTCACGCGGTGCGCTTTCCGTTTGATACGTTTTTGTACTGATTTCGGTGCGGAACGCTCCGCGCTACCTTTGCCCCATGGACGCTCGCAGCCTCGACTTTGCCCCCGAACACCCGCTGTTTCGCTCGCGGCCCATTGAGCACCCCGCTGAGGTGCCCTTTGCCCTGGTGGCCGACGCGGAGGGCCAGATCGAGGAGCATCCCTACCTGCGCTGCATGGGCCGCACCGGCAACGACTTGGTGCCGCTCCGCCCCGAGGACTTTATTCCGCTGCCTGAGGGGTCAGAGTTCTTTGCGCTTCCGGGCCGCCGCCCGCTGGGCTGGAACCCCGGAACCCAGCGCGCCGAGCACCTCGACGGCGACGCCGTGGCCGCCTTTGTCAGCCCCGCGCACACCCAAACCTACCTGGTCGCCTACGAAAAGCAGGGGCCGGCGCCGATCCTTCCGCTCTACGCCTACACGGCCCTGGGCTGGTTCGACGGGCGCTTTTGGACCACCGCTGTGCGCGTCGACCCCGACCTGCGCCAGGACGTCAGCCAGTTTCACGCTCCGATGATTGAGGGCGCGGTGGACCGCATGAAAAAGCGCTTCCCCGACAACCGCCTGGTCGAGCACCTCGCCACGCAGTGCGCCGGGAGCTACCAGTGCCGCGCCGCCCAAAACTTCTTTCTCGAGCGCTGGGAACTGCCGATCCCCTCGTCGCCCGCCTGCAACGCCACCTGCCTGGGCTGCATTTCGCTGCAAGAAGACGAAGACGTGCACAGCGCGCACTTCAGGCTGAAGTTCATTCCCGACCCCCAGGAGATTGCCGACATCGCCCTGCACCACCTCGAGCAGGCGCCCTACCCCGTCATGTCGTTTGGCCAGGGCTGCGAGGGCGAGCCCCTCTTGGTCGCCGACACCTTGGCCGAGGCGATTCGCCGCGTGCGTGCCGTGACCGACCGCGGAATTTTTAACATCAACACCAACGGGTCGCGCCCCGACGACGTCGCCAAGCTCTGCGAGGCCGGGCTGCGCAGCATCCGCGTGAGCATGAATTCCGCCCAAAAAGATTGGTACACGGGCTACTACCTGCCGCGGAACTACGAATTCGAAGCCCTCGCCGAGAGCCTGCGCACCGTTCGCCAGCACGGCGGATGGGCCAGCATCAACTACTTTGTGTTTCCGGGCTGCACCGACACGCCCGCCGAGTGGGACGCCCTGCAGCGCCTGATCGAGACGACCGACCTGAGCATGATTCAGTGGCGCAACTTCAACATCGACCCCGACTGGTACTTTAAGAAGCTGCGCAAGCAGCCCGACGGAAACCCCTTTGGCGTCCTTGAGCTGATGCACCGGGTGCGCGAGCAGTACCCGCACATCGCCTACGGCTACTTTAATCCGGCGGCCGAAACCCAAGCGTACTACAACGCCAAGCGCGCATGAGCCTTCGCATCGACGTGGCCGTAGCGCCCTGGACCGACTACGAGCTGCTCGACAGCGGCAACTTTGCCAAGCTCGAGCGCTTTGGCCGCCAAGTACTCTGGCGCCCCGAGCCCCAAGCGGTGTGGACTCCGTCGCTGGCGCCCGCCGAGTGGTCCAAGCTGGCCGACGCGCACTTTAGCCGATCCAAGCAAAACCCCGAGTCGGGCGACTGGGCCCTCAAGCCCGGAACCCCGAGCCAGTGGCCCCTCACCTACGACCTGCGCGGTCGCCAGCTCACGCTGGGCCTGGAGCGCACCGCGTTCAAGCACTTGGGCGCCTTCCCCGAGCAGGCCAGCAACTGGGAATGGATTGTTGACCAAGTCGCAGTCACCGGGCCCGACACCAAGGTCCTCAACCTCTTTGCCTACACGGGCGGAGCCAGTCTGGCCGCCCGATCCGCCGGAGCCGACACGACGCACGTCGATTCGGTTCGCAAGGTGGTCGATTGGGGGCGCCGCAACATGGAAGCGAGCGGACTCGACGGCATCCGCTGGGTGGTCGAAGACGCCGCAACCTTCGTGCGCCGCGAAGTCAAGCGGGGCAAAACCTACCACGGAATCTTGCTGGACCCGCCCGCCTACGGCCGCGGACCCGCCGGCGAAAAGTGGGTGCTCGAAGAGCAAATCGACGACCTGCTGCGCGACTGTGCGGCCTTGCTGGCTCCGGGCGGATTCCTCGCCCTCAACCTCTACTCGATGGGCCTCAGCGCCGTGGTCGCCCACACGCTGATCAACCAGCACTTCAAGCGCCCGCCCGAGCTGCTCGAGCTCGCCGTCGCCGACCCCCACGGCAAAATCCTGCCCTTGGGCACCGTCGCCCGCTTGGGAGCCAATCCGTAAACTCTTTAGGGTCGGTCACGTGGCCATTGAAGGTCCGTGCAATAATAAGCGAAGCTTGGTGCGAAGACCGTAGCAGGTCGAGCACCAAGCTGAGCTACTGGCAGGTCCAAGTCGTAACCTGCGTCGCAGTAACTCCGCCCAAATCGATGGTCTGGGTGAAGGGGCCGGCGAGGACGGAGTCGACTTCGGTTCCGCACAACTCGAGCGGGCCGATGGGCACCGTGACCGGGGCCTCGCCCGTTACCGTGGTAACCTGTGAAGCTTCGCACTCCAGGCAGGTGTTTTCGGGCTCACAGGCCACCAAAAGGGCCGTTGAAGCCACGGCGAGGGCGCTAAAACGCAGAAATTTATTCATGACTTAGGCTTTAAAGGCATTGAGGCCGGTTACGTCCATGCCGGTGATGAGAAGGTGAATGTCGTGCGTGCCCTCGTAGGTGACGACCGACTCGAGGTTCATCATGTGGCGCATGATGGGGAAGTCGCCGGTAATTCCCATTCCGCCGAGCATCTGGCGCGCTTCGCGGGCGATGTCCAAGGCCATGGCGACGTTGTTGCGCTTGGCCATCGAAATCTGGGCAGTCGTGGCGCGGCCCTCGTTCTTGAGCTGACCGAGGCGCAGGGTCAAGAGCTGGGCTTTGGTGATCTCGGTGATCATTTCGGCCAACTTCTTTTGCTGCAACTGAAAGCCTCCGATGGGGCGGTCAAACTGAATGCGCTCCTTGCTGTAGCGCAGGGCGGTGTCGTAGCAGTCCATGGCGGCACCGAGCGCGCCCCAGGCGAGTCCGTAGCGAGCTGAGTCCAGGCAGCCCAACGGAGCCCCTAGGCCCGACTTGTTGGGCAGCAGGTTTTCTTTGGGGACCTTGACGTTGTCGAACACGAGCTCTCCGGTGGCTGAGGCGCGCAGCGACCACTTGTTGTGCGTCTCGGGGGTCGTGAACCCGGCCATTCCGCGCTCGACGATGAGGCCGTGAATGCGGCCTGACTCGTCTTTGGCCCACACGACGGCCACGTCGCAGAACGGAGCGTTGGAAATCCACATCTTGGCTCCGTTGAGCAGGTAGTGGTCGCCCATGTCCTTGAAGTTGGTGACCATTCCGCCGGGGTTCGAGCCAAAATTGGGCTCCGTCAGGCCAAAGCTGCCCAGCCACTCGCCGCTGGCGAGCGTTGGGAGGTACTTGCGGCGCTGTTCCTCGTTGCCGTAGGCATAAATCGGGTACATCACCAGCGAACTCTGCACCGAGCAGGTCGAGCGAATTCCGCTGTCGCCGCGCTCGATTTCCATCATCATCAGTCCGTACGAAATCTGGTCAAGACCTGCTCCGCCGTACTCGGCCGGAATGTAGGGTCCGAACGCACCCACCTCGGCGAGGCCCTTCACCAGGTGCTTGGGGAACTCGGCGCGCTGCGCGTAGTCCTCGATGACCGGCGTCACGTCGCGCTTCACCCAGTCGCGGGTGGCCTCGCGGACCATCTTGTGCTCCTCGGTAAGGAGCTCATCCATCAGGTAGTAGTCGGGGTGTTCGTACAAATCCGCACGCATCATCAAGGGGTTTTTGAAGTAGGGCGCTAAGGTACAAAGCAAGTTCGACCGCGCTGTTTAAGGTCAAAGATTGCCTGCGGAATGGAGGTATTATCCCTTCAGCTTCGCATTATTCGCATGCCGGTCCTTGTCGCGCGCGCCTTTGGCCGCCATGCGTCGGTCAAAAGCGGCCTGCAGGTCAGTGCCCGTCTGGTTGGCCAGGCACAGCGTCACAAACAGCACGTCGGCCAGCTCTTCGCCGAGGTCTTTGTTCTTGTCGGACTCCTTTTCAGACTGCTCTCCGTAGCGCCGGGCAATGATGCGGGCTACCTCGCCCACCTCTTCGCTGAGCTGGGCCATGTTGGTGAGCTCGTTAAAGTAGCGCACGCCAAAATCGGCAATCCACTGATCCACTTCGGCTTGCAGGGCCCCCACGGGCTTTTGGTCGTCAAACGTCATCATTCTTTGTTTTTGGAGTCCATCGTAATCGTCACTGGCCCGTCGTTAACCAGCGCCACCTTCATGTCGGCGCCAAACACGCCCGACTTCACCGGCAAATTGGCCTCGTTCCAGAGTACGTCCAGAAAGTCTTCGTACAGCGGAACCGACACGCGCGGATGCGCCGCCTTGAAGTAGCTCGGGCGGTTGCCCTTCTTGGTCGAAGCGTGCAGCGTGAACTGGCTCACCACGAGCAGCTCGCCGCCCGCTTCGATCACCGAGCGGTTCATGACGCCCTCGGCGTCTGGAAACAAGCGCATCTTGCTGATTTTCTGGGCGACCCAAAGGTTGTCTTCGGGGGTGTCGGCCTCCTCCCAGCCGGCCAGCACGAGCAGCCCGGGGCCGATGCGGCTGTGGAGCTTGCCGTCAATCGTGACGCTCGCCTCGAGCACGCGCTGCACCACCACCCTCATCGCGTGCGGCCTTTGAGATCCTTGTAGGCTCCGTGGCGGTACGGATCCTCTTCGTCGTCGCCCGCCAGCATGCTCAGGTAGCTCTCGTAGCGGGTCGGAGCCAGTTGGTTGCCCTCGTACGCCTCGCGCACCGCGCAACCGGGCTCGTCCGCGTGCAAGCAGTTCGCAAAGCGGCACTGAGGCGACAGCGCAAACACCTCGGGAACGTAGTGGCTGATCTCTTCGCGCTCCATGTCCACGAGTCCAAAGCCGCGAATTCCCGGGGTGTCGATGAGAAATCCGCCAAAGTTCAGCGGGTGCATCTCGGCAAACGTGGTCGTGTGCTGCCCTTGGCCGTGGGCGGAACTGATCGCGCCCGTGCGAAGGTCCAGACCCGGCTGCAGTCGGTTGGCCAAGCTGCTCTTGCCCACGCCGCTGTGTCCGCTAAAAAGCGACACCTTGCCGCGCAGCACCTCGCGCAGCGCGTCGAGCCCCTCGCCCGTCTCGGCCGAAACCCGCAAGGTGGGGTAGCCCGCCTGCCCGTAGGCCGCCTCGCGGTACACCAGCTCGGCCTCGCCGTCGGCGTCGAGCGCGTCGACCTTGTTGAACGCGATCACGGCCGGAATTCGGTAGGCCTCCGCCGTCGCCAAGAAGCGGTCCATAAATCCATAAAGGGTCACCGGCTCAGCCACCGTGGCAATCAGCACCGCCTGGTCGATGTTGGCGGCAATCACTTGCGACTTGCGCGAAAGGTTGACCGACTTGCGCACCAGGTGGTTGCGGCGTTCGTGCACCACGCTAATCGCCCAGCGCCCTTCAGATTCCGGCTCGGCCTCGACCCGATCGCCGACGGCTACCGGGTTGGTCGCGCGGCTGCCCGCAAGGCGGAGCGCGCCGCGCAGGCGCGCATCGGCCTGGGTTCCGTCGGCAAATTGCAGGCGGTACCAGCTTCCGGTTGATTTGAGTACGAGGGCTTCCATCGGAACACCAAAGATATCGGCTTACCTTCGGCCTTCGTTACACTTCGCCATGTCGATTGCCGCCGAAAACCTCCGCAAGACCTACGGGCGCCAAAATGCGCTCGACGGATTTACCCTAAACGCCCAGCCCGGGCAGATTTATGGCCTTCTCGGCCCGAACGGCGCGGGCACGTCGACCTTCATGAAGATTGTGTGCGGACTCATTCCGGCTGACGAAGGGTCCGCCCAAGTGCACGGCATGGATTGCGCCGCTGACAGCCTCGAGGTGCGCCGCATTCTGGGCTACCTGCCAGAGCAAAATCCGCTCTACCCCGACCTGTACGTGACCGAGTACCTGCACTACGTGGCCGACCTCTACCAGGTGGACCGCGACCGCGCCGAGCAACTCATCGCCGACGTGGGCCTCACGCCGGAGCGCCACAAGCGCATTGGCGAGCTCTCCAAAGGCTACCGCCAGCGCGTTGGCCTCGCCGCCGCCCTAATTCACGATCCAAAGGTGTTGATTCTCGACGAGCCCACCACGGGCCTCGACCCCAACCAGCTCGTCGAAATCCGCCAGTTGATTCGCCGCGTGGGTCGCGACAAAACGGTGATTCTCAGCACCCACGTGATGCAAGAAGTTCAAGCGATGTGCGACGTGGTCGGATTCATTCGCCGCGGCCAGCTCGTACGCGAAGCCTCGATCGAAACCTTCGGTCCGGGCAAAGAAGACCTCGAGGCGGCGTTTCGGGCGGCGACGAAGTAAGCCGGAACATCCATTTAACCTCGATTGGGTGCGGACTCTTTTTTGGAGCTTGCACCTATGAACAGTATTGAATTTTCCTTAAATTCGTACGTAAATACGTACGTAAACATGATTGCGGTCAACTACTCTGAACTCCGTGCTGAGCTCAAATCGCTGCTCGACAAAGTCGAACACGACAACGAGCTGGTGGTAATTAAACGCGCTAAAGGGAGGGGTGCCATACTCATGTCCATTCAAGAGTACAACGACTTGAAGCTCGCCATTGACGTGCTCAAAGGCGAATTGGAATTAGCCAAAGGACGAGGGATTCCGCTTGAATGATGCGAGCGGTCGTCTTCAGTCTAAAAGGACACTACCTATGAACTCTTCCGCCAGAAGAGGTCAATCGGAACCCCGCTCAAGTCGTACATCTGGCGCATTTGGTTTTCCACAAAGCGCGAGTAGCTGTCTTTGACGTACTGGGGCAGGTTGCAGAAAAACACAAACTGCGGGTACTTCGTCGGAAGCTGCGTAATGAACTTGATCTTGATCTCCTTGCCCTTGTAAATGGGCGGCGGCTGGTGCTTGACCAGCGAAAGCAGGCGCTCGTTGAGGTCCGTTTTTGAAATTCGCGTCGACCGGCGGCGGTACACTTCCATCGCCTCTTCGATGGCTTTCAGCACGCGCTGCTTGGTCAGTGCCGAAGTGAAAATAACGGGCACGTCATTAAACGGTTGCAAGCGTTTCTTGACCACCGCCTTGTACTCTTCAAGCGTTTGGGTTTGCTTTTCGACGAGGTCCCACTTATTCACGACGACCACAAGGCCTTTGCGGTTCTTGTGAATCACGCTGATGATGGCCAAGTCCTGAGCCTCAATCCCTTGCGTGGCGTCGATCACCAGTACGCAAACGTCGGAATCCTCAATGGTCCGAAGCGTGCGCATGTTGCTGTAAAACTCGAGGTCCTCGTGAACCTTAACCTTTTTGCGGAGCCCTGCCGTGTCCAGCAGCACGAAGTCCATTCCAAACTTGGTAAAGCGTTGGTTGACCGTATCGCGGGTCGTCCCGGCAATGTCGGTCACAATGCTCACCTCTTCTTCAAAAAGCGCGTTGGTAATCGACGATTTTCCCACATTCGGACGGCCCACAATCGCCAAGCGCGGCAGGCCCTCCCAGGGATCCAACTCGTTGGCTTCGTCTTCCGCAGCGGGCGGAAGCAACGTTATCAACTGGTCGAGGAGCTCACCGGTTCCGCTTCCGTTCACGGAACTCAAGGCATAGGGCTCACCAAAACCCAGGCTGTAAAACTCCGCCGCCTGCGTGGAGCGAGCGTGGTTGTCGACCTTGTTGGCGACCAGAAGCACGGGCTTCTTTTGGCGGCGCAGCAGCTGCGCAATTTCTTCGTCGTCGGGCGTGAGGCCGTCTTCGGCATCCACCAAGAACAGGACCGCGTGGCACTCGTCGAGGGCCGCCTTGACTTGGCGGCGAATCTCGCCCTCAAACACGTCGTCTGACCCCTCGACCCATCCGCCCGTGTCGACGAGACTGAACACGCGTCCGCCCCACTCGGCGCTGCCGTAATGGCGGTCTCGGGTTACGCCGGCCACCGAATCCACGATGGCCTCGCGCTTTTGGACCAAGCGGTTAAAAAACGTCGATTTGCCCACGTTGGGACGACCTACAATGGCGATTAACGACCTCATACTAGTATCCGAATTGCTTGAGCGTGCGGGCGTTGTCGCGCCAGTCCGCCTGGACTTTTACAAAGAGCTCCAGATGCACCTGGCGCTGAAAAAAGGCCTCCATGGCCTTGCGGGCGCCGATTCCGACCGCCTTGATCGCCGCACCCTTGTGGCCAATGATGATGCCCTTCTGCGAATCGCGAGCCACATACAAAATCGCGCGAATCTTGTGAAGGGCCTCGCCTTCCTCAAACGTATCAATCGCAACCTCCACCGAGTACGGCACCTCCTTTTGGTAGCGCATCAAAATCTGTTCGCGAATAATCTCCGACGCCACAAAGCGCTCGCTGCGGTCGGTCAACTGGTCCTTTTCAAAATAGGCCGGACCCTCAGGAATCAGTTCGAGCACCCGCGCCATCAAGTAGTCCAAGTTGAAGCGGTTGAGCGCGCTGATCGGAATCACCTCCGCCTGCTGAAGCAGCGCTTGCCACTTCCCCACCTCGGCCTCGAGGACCGCCTGGTCCTTCAAGTCAATTTTGTTGAGCAGCAGCAAAACCGGCGTTTTCGTCGTTTGCAAATGCTTAAACAGCCCTTCGTTTTTGAGCGGACCCTCGCCGAGCTCCACCACATACAAAAACACGTCGGCGTCCTTTAGGGCATCGCGGACCGCATCGAGCATGCGCTCCTGCAGCTCGTAAGCCGGATCAAGCACCCCGGGTGTGTCTGAAAACACCACCTGGTATTCGTATTGGTCATTTTCCCCGTTCAGGATTCCAAAAATCCGATGGCGCGTCGTCTGTGCCTTGGGCGTAATGATGCTGAGGCGTTCCCCTACCAGCGCGTTCGCAAGCGTCGACTTGCCTACGTTGGGATGGCCGATAAGGTTAACAAATCCAGACTTGTGGGGTTTTGACATGGCTGCAAAGGTCGGGCTTTTTGGGCGGACTCCCGCGGACTTGCGCATTTTAAATGGATGCCGTACCTTTGCCGTCCATAACGCGGGGTGGAGCAGTTGGTAGCTCGTCGGGCTCA
>SYCM01000057.1 GCA_005786915.1 Bacteroidota bacterium
GTTCGATGCGCGGAGCGCCGCGAAGTAGCGTTTTTGGGCGCGTAGCGCTTCGCGCAGCTACCGGCTACTCGTTGCTTGTTGCGCTTCGTGAGCACCATAAGCCAGTTGCTAAAATCCCAAAAAGCAAAAGAAAAAGGGCAAGGACACTTATCGCACCGCTACAACCGACTACCCTTGCTGCATTTCTACCCTGGGGGATTCATCAGGAGCTGGTCGTAAGGCCTTACCCCAGTGCAAAGATACGCGGTGATTGTGCGACCTTTGCGCATTATGCGTTTAAAACGACTGATCTTCGGATGCGCCCTCGGCGCGGCGGGAGCGAACCTTTCGGCTCAAGATTTTGATCAACTGGTGGTTGCGCGCGGACCGGTAACCGAAGTGCAGCGCGATTCGGTATCCGTTTGGCTCCGCAACGTAGGAATTCGCGCCCTAAACCTCACCGGCGCATGGAGCTGCCCGCAGTGGGGCGACACGCTCTTGAGCATCCGCCCGGAACAAACCCAGCTGGCGGTGAACGACTCCACTCGAGTGTGGCTGCGCTTCACGCCCGAACACAACCTGTACTATCGGCTTCCGGTGGTGCTGTCCACCGACGGGCCCGACGGCTTTGTAGCCCTTCAGTTTGAGGCCCAAGGGCGCTGGAGCATGCCCTACTACAGCAGCACCGAAAACAAGGTTGGGTCGGACCTGAAGTCTGCGCTCACGGCCCGATTGAACCAAAACACGACCAATTTGGGCTACAACGGCGCCCGCGACCAGATGTACGCCAACCTTGACAACGTCGCCGGTCAAGTCACGTGCATCTACACCGGCAGGGTAGCCACCTTCAACACCCGTGCCGGGGCCACCTCCAACAACTTCAACTGCGAGCACACGTTTCCGCAGAGCTTTTTCAGTTCGCTGGAGCCCATGAAGTCCGACATTCACCACCTTTTTCCGACCGACGAAACCGCCAACACCCAGCGCAGCAACAACCCATTTGGCGTGGTTACGGGCACGCCGGCGTGGTCGGTGGGCGGAAGCAAACGCCTCAACGGCGTCTTTGAGCCCCGCGACGCCCATAAGGGCGACGCCGCCCGGGCGATGATGTACTTCGTCACCCGCTTTGGCGACTACAGCAGCTTTTATGCGCAGCAAGCGTCCGTCCTCGAAGGCTGGCACCAGCAGTTTCCGCCCGACAGCGCCGACCGCGACCGCAACCAGGGCATTGCAGCCCTTCAAAACACGCGCAACCCCTACGTGGACTACCCCCAGATTATGGAGCGCTTGGTCAGCCTGGCGGGCAATCCCAGCCTTCCTGCCGCCGCAGAGCATTGGGCCAGCGAAGACACAATCGAACTCGAACTTTGGTCGTGGGCGGTGGGCCCTTGGCTGCGCCGCCGCCTCGTGGTGACCAATCCGGGAAGCGCTGACCTGATCCTGAGCCCGGCGACCCTCAACGCGCCGATTGCGGTTACCTTGATTTCGGGCGGAGCCGCCGACACCCTCAAGCCCGGCGAACTCCACGTGTACGAATTGGAATACCCGGCTTCGGTGATCCACGACGGCGGAACCCTCACCTACAGCACCAACGTCACGGGTACCGTAACCCACTACCTGCGCAGTACGACCTACATCGGGCTCGAGGAGCCGTCTGGAGCTCCAAGCGTCAAAGCCTACCGCAGCGCCCGAAACCTCGTGATCGAAGGGCTACCTCAGGGTGCGCGGGCGGAATGGACCGACGCCGACGGCAAAGTTCGCTGGGCCACCGACCGGGCGTCGCAGCGCGAGGAACTCCGCGCGCTGGGCCACGGAACCGGTATTTTGCGCTGGAGCCTCGAAGGGCAGCGCGGCATCCTTAAGTTTGTGTACTAAACTCCCTAACCTCCAACTGACATGGACGCAACGACCAAACGCATCGCGATCAACTACGGCCTTCTCGTGAGCGCCGTTTCCGTGGGCTACACCTTGGTGACCTACATCATTAACGAAGAATGGATGTCGAGCCAGATGGGCGGAATCCTGATGCTCGTAGCCATTTTGGTCATTCCCTACTTTGGGGTGCGCGAATTCAAAAAAGCGAACGAGGGCTACGCGACCTTTCGCGAGGCTTTTTCGGCCTACCTGCTTCCGTTGATTGTGTCGGCGGTGGTCGGACTGGGATTCAACTGGGTACTCCACAACCTGATTGACACCGAGCTCGCCGTGCGCACGGGCGAACGCATCTACGAGCGCTTCGCAGAAATGCCCGAGGAACAGCGCAAGGGCGTGATGGCTTTCATGGGCGCCGGCAACGAGGCGGAACTCAAAGCAAAATCCATCGAAATGGCCACCGAGCAGGCCTCGATCATGGGCATCCTTAAATCGACCGGAGTCGGAATCGTCATGTACGCCGTCATCGGCCTCATCATCGCCGCCGTTACGAAGAAAAACCGCCCTGAGTTCCAGTGAGCCACCTCGACCTGAGCCTCGTAATTCCGCTGTTCAACGAAGAAGAATCGCTGGCAGAGCTGCACGCGTGGATCGACCGCGTGTGCACGGCCCAGGGGCTGCGCTACGAAGTGCTCTTCATCAACGACGGCTCGACCGACAGCTCGTGGAAGGTCATTCAGGGCCTTGCCGCCCAGCATTCCGAAGTGCGCGGAATTCGCTTCCGCCGCAACCACGGCAAGTCCGCCGCCCTCTACGTCGGGTTTCAGGCGGCCCAGGGCGACGTCGTCATCACCATGGACGCCGACCTGCAGGACAGCCCCGACGAGATTCCCGACCTGGTGCGCATGATTCGCGAAGAGGGCTTTGACCTCGTGAGCGGATGGAAGAAGAAGCGCTACGACCCGCTGTCCAAAACCTTGCCCACCAAGCTGTTCAACTGGGCGGCGCGCAAAATGAGCGGAATTTACCTGCACGACTTCAACTGCGGCCTCAAGGCCTACCGCCTCGAGGTGGCGCAGGCGGTCGAAGTGCAGGGCGAAATGCACCGCTACGTGCCCGTGCTCGCCAAGATGCAGGGCTTTACCCGCATCGGCGAAAAAGTCGTGGAGCACCGCGCGCGTCCCTACGGCGTGACCAAGTTTGGCCTCAACCGCTTCACCAACGGCCTGCTCGACCTGGTGACCCTCAGCATGGTGTCGCGCTTTCGCCGCCGTCCGATGCACTTTTTTGGCACCTGGGGCCTCGTCATGTTCTTCTTTAGCGGGGTGGCCCTTTCGGTCCTTGGCGGTCTGAAGTTGGCCCGACTCTGGAGCGGACCGCGTCCCGGCCTTATTGCCGACGATCCCTGGTTCTACATCTTTTTGACGGCCATGATTCTCGGAACCCAGCTCTTCGTAACCGGCCTTTTGGCGGAACTCGTGGTGCGCAGCGGTCGCCGCCGTCCCGAGTACGGAATCGCCGAAGAACTGAACCGTCCCCATGCCGACTCCAGCGCACGCTGAGGTACTCCACGGCCTGGAGCAGGCGCACTATGGACCCGCGCGCAGCGCGGAGCCCGAGTTTTCGCTCATGTCTCCCACGTTCAAGCGGCCCGACGAGGTCCGCGAGTTCATCGCCAGCGCGGCCCAGCTTGCGGGGCCGCGCGGCCGTTTTGAGGTCATCCTATCTGACGGAACCCCCGACGACCGCCTTCGCCCCGAGATTCAGGCGGCCGCCGAGGCCGC
Source organism: Bacteroidota bacterium (assembly GCA_005786915.1). Classification (GTDB taxonomy): domain Bacteria; phylum Bacteroidota; class Bacteroidia; order Flavobacteriales; family Schleiferiaceae; genus TMED14. The sequence continues at coordinate 3,636 of SYCM01000057.1, forward strand.
AGGCCTCGGCGTCACCGTCCTGTACCGTGCCGGGCTTCCCGTGAGCGACGCGCGCAACGCGGCCGCCGCCGCGGCGCGGGCCCCCTGGCTCATCTTTTTGGACTCGGACTGCCTGCTGCCCAACGGCTACCTCGACGCGGTGACCCAGGGCTTGGCCCGCGACGCGTGGGACGCCTTCGGCGGCCCAGATGCCGCCCCGCCCGACTTTAGCCCGCTCCAAAAGGCCATCAGCTTTGCCATGACGTCGGTACTGACTACGGGCGGCATCCGCGGCGGCTCCGCAAAACCCACCGCCACCTACTACCCCCGTGGATTCAACATGGGCATGCGCGCCGAGGCCTTTTGGGCCGTCGGCGGCTACGACACCCAATTCAAGTGCGGCGAAGACGTCGAACTCAGCATTCGGGTGCGGGCGGCAGGCTTCCGCGTGGGCCTCATTCCCGAGGCCGTA
>SYCM01000058.1 GCA_005786915.1 Bacteroidota bacterium
GACAACGAGGTCATGCGCTTTTGCCAGGCCTTCATGACCGAGCTGTCACGCCACATTGGTGCTGACACCGACGTTCCGGCAGGTGACATCGGCGTGGGCGGACGCGAAATCGGCTACATGTTTGGCCAGTACAAGCGCATCCGCAACGAGTTCACCGGCGTACTGACCGGCAAGGGCCTGAACTGGGGCGGTTCACTGATTCGCCCTGAGGCGACTGGTTACGGAACCGTATACTTCGCTCAAGAAATGCTCGCCACCAAGGGTGACGGTTTCAAGGGCAAAAAGGTCGTGATTTCAGGTTCAGGCAACGTAGCCCAGTACGCCGCCGAGAAGGCGACAGAACTTGGCGCTACCGTGCTCACCCTGTCTGACTCTTCGGGCTACATCCTCGACACCGACGGAATCAACGCCGAGAAGCTGGCTCACGTGATGCACATCAAAAACGTAGAGCGCGGACGCATCAGCGACTACCTCAAGAAGTACCCGTCTGCCTCGTTTGTGGCCGGCAAGACTCCGTGGGGCGTTGCCTGCGACATTGCTATGCCGTGTGCTACCCAAAACGAACTGAACGGAGACGACGCCAAAGCTCTGATCGCCAACGGCGTGAAGTGTGTAGCTGAAGGTGCCAACATGCCTTCGACTCCCGAAGCTATCGAGGCATTCGCCGCTGCGCGCATCCTCTTCAGCCCAGGTAAGGCTTCGAACGCCGGTGGGGTTTCGACCTCAGGTCTCGAGATGAGCCAAAACTCTCTGCGCCTCTCTTGGAGCCGCGAAGAAGTGGACCAGCGCCTGCACGGAATCATGAAGAGCATCCACGCTTCGTGCGTGAAATTCGGTGCCCGCGAAGACGGTACCATTGACTACGTCAAGGGTGCCAACCTCGCCGGATTCGTGAAGGTGGCCGACGCCATGCTCGACCAGGGCGTGATGTAAGCTTTACCGCGGTACAAATGGAAACCCCTGGCTCACGCCCGGGGTTTTTTGTTGGGCCCATGATGCGCCCATGAAGCAAAAACGCCCCACAGCCGAAGCTATAGGGCGCTGCTTAGGCCTGCCTTAACGAAGACCTAGAGGCGCACGGTGGCGAACAACGACGCGTTGTAGAACTGGGGAGGAGTGCTGGACCACGTCGCGGGCACTACAAAAGGCTTATTGAAATTCTGTCGAACGCCGACCGTAAACTGACGGTAGCCGAGCTCGGCCTGAAGTCCGTGGGAAAACAAGCTGCCGTAAAAGTTGCCGTTGGTGTTCTCCGTGACTCGGCCCATGCCCTCGGAACGATACACAATCTGGCGCGTTCCGCCCAAGCGGAGTCCGACAAAACCCCCTGCCGACAGGCTGAGGCCCTTGCCGCGTCGCGACGGATTGATCACCAGCGACAGCGGCACTTCGAAGTACGACATCGTCAAGTTCGAGCGACGAAGCTCAATAGAATTGGTCGGACTGACCAACTCAATTCCGCTGCTCGTCGGTGGGACCGAAAGCATTTTTTGCCCAAAGTCGTAGGTGTACCCGGTGAATCCCCAACCTGCCCTTGCCCACAGCGGCGTTTTGCCCAAACGGCGCTGGTTCGTGAAGTAGATGCCGAACGTGGACGAACGATTGTTCGCGTTCCAATCCCCAACGTATGGATCCGTAGAGGCAATGTCAACGGTCGGTGCATTGAGTAAGGTATTGGAACCCACAAGCAACACTAGGCCGTCCATTTTCTTCTTGAACTTCTTCTTCTTGGGCTCCAAGGGTTCAATGTTGAGCTTGAGGTTGTCTCCCAGATTGAGCTCCAGGTTCTCAATCGACTCTTCCAGGGTTTCGGCCCAGGCCTCCGCCATACTCTCGATGGCTTCAAGACGCTCTTCGAGCCGGTCGTTCAGCTCCTTGCGGCGGCGTTCCGCGTCCTCTTTGCTGATGTCTTTATCGCGGATCTGCTTTTCAAGCGCCGCCATGTCTTTGGTGTACTCGCTAATGGCCGCGGCGATTTCGGCGCTCATCCGGACGGCGCGCGACTGCGTGCTGTCGGAGGCTTGGGCCTCGGCCGGAGCCTGCGGCATCGCCGGGGGAGCGTCTTGAGCGCGCAGCTGCGGGGCAGCCGCCGCTAAAATGGCCGTCAGTGCGACCGCCTTGAGGATACTGTTTTCCATGATTCGGTGAGGTTTTCTGCCAGCGTTCGGGTTTGATTAATGCGCTGAAGCACCACGGCTGGCACGTGCACTTCAACGGTTACTTCCGCGGGCACCTCGGCTTCGCGGTATTCGGAGACGGCCGCCCAAACGTTTTGCACGCTTGAGGCGAGTTGGGCGTACCTGCGGCGCGGAACCTCCGGTGCCGGGTTTTCAACCTCCGCCCTCACTTCGCGCTTGAGCAGCGGAACGAGCTCTTCCCATTCGTCTGCCTCCATGCGGGGCAAGTAGGCCAGCTCGAGAGCGGCACTACCGTGGCTGCTCGCGGCTAGCTGCTGGTTACTCGTTGCTGGTTGCCGGTAGCTGGCGGCTAGCTGCTGGTTGCTGGTAACTGGTTGCTGGTTACTAGCTGCTGGCAGCTGGCTGCTGGTTGCTGGCTGCTGGTTGCTGGCTGCTAGCTGCTGGCTAGGAGCGGCCTCTGGCCGCGAGGCCAGCATCCACCACGTGCCGACCACGGCCATCGCGACCGACGCGGCGGCGGCGTAGGGCCACCAAAGGGTGCGGCGCTTATGCTGGGCCTTGGGCAAGTTCGCGGCCACGCGGGCCCATGCCTCGGGGTGCGGGGCGGCTTGGCCCTCACTCAAGGCGTCGCGAAACAGCTTATCGAGGTCCTTGGGGCTCATTGCAAACTAAAGTTAACCAAGCGGCGCTGAAGCCACTGCCGAGCTCGGCTCAGTTGGGACTTGCTAGTGGCCTCGGAGATTCCGAGCTGCTGGGCGATTTCGGCGTGGCTGTAGCCTTCGAGGGCGTATAAATTGAAGACGGTGCGGTATCCCTCGGGCAGCTGGCGGAGCAGGGACCACAGCGCCTCGCGGTCGTGCAGCGCGTCGGTGGCCGAGGCGCCCGTTTCGGGAAAATCGGCCACGTCGACCCACTCCGCCTTGCGCCGGCGCAGCTCCATCAGGCACTCGTTCACGGCCGTGCGGCGCAGCCAAGCCGGAAGGGCTTTGACCTCACGGATTGTGGGGAGTTGCTGGAACATGGTGGTCATCGTTCGAATCATGGCGTCTTCGGCATCGGCTTCGTCGGCAAAGTAGCGTTTGCAGGTATGCAGCACACGCGGCGCAAGCGCCTCATAAAGTGCGCGCTGCGCATCCAGACGGCCGAGTAAGGCGCCGTGAATGTGTGCGTACCATGCTTCCACTTAATGCGGAACGAATCCGTAAAAAAGATGCCGTCCGAAACGCAAAGGTTGCACGGCCCGGTTAAAATTGTGCGACCTTTACTCGAGTGCAGACCCTGAATAGCTAAGAATTCCGCCTAGATGCCCAAAAAAGGACCCAAAATCAACAAGGCCCACCGCTCGATGGACGCGGTGTCTTTGGCCAACCGCCTCCTCCGATTTTTTCAAAAGCGCCCCGGGCGCAAATTCACGGCCACCGACTTGGCGTTTGAAACGGGCATGAACGAACGGACCGGCAAAAGCCTAGTCACCAGTGCCCTCGAGATTTTGAGCCGTACCAACCAAATTGAGGCCGACGGCGACGGATTTCGCCTGAAAATGGAAATGGCGTACGCCACGGGCACCATCGAACTGATCTCGAGCGGAGCCGCCTACGTCGTGCGCGGCCCAGGCTTGGACGACATCTACATTCGCCAAGGCAGCACCGGCTGCTCGTTTGGCGGCGACCGCGTCAAAGTGCTTGTCTACCCCCAAAAGGCGGGCAAAAAGTTTGAGGGCGAGGTCGTTGAGGTCGTGAGCCGTGCCCGAAGCCGTTACGTCGGCGAGGTGCAGCCCCACGCCCAAGGAGCCTTCATCCTGACCGACGGCCGCAAAGTCGGTCGCGACTTTTTTGTGCCCAAACCCAACTTGGGCGGGGCCGAAGCCGGCCAGATGGTCGTGCTGGAACTCGTGGAATGGACCGACGCCGAGCGCGCTCCGGTGGGCAAGGTGGTCGAAATCCTCGGTGAACGGGGCGAGCACGAGACCGAAATCCACGCCATCATGGAGGAATTTGGGCTGCCCTGGAACTTCCCCGCCGAGGTAGAGGCCGAGGCCGCGCGGATTCCGCTGGTTTTAGATCCGCTCGAAATCGCTCGCCGCCGCGATATGCGCACCATCTTGACGTTCACGATCGACCCCGTCGACGCCAAGGACTTTGACGACGCGCTCAGCATTCGACCCCTTCAGGACGGACTGTGGGAAGTGGGCGTACACATCGCCGACGTGACTTACTACGTGCGGCCGGGAAGCCTGCTCGAGCAAGAGGCCGTCGAACGCGCCACCTCGGTCTACCTGGTCGACCGCGTGGTGCCGATGCTGCCTGAAATCCTGTCGAACCAGGTCTGCTCGCTGCGGCCGCGCGAAGACAAATTCACGTTCTCGGCCATTTTTGCCATGGACGAGTCCGGGGGCGTCCACGACCGCTGGTTTGGGCGCACAGTGATCCATTCCGACCGTCGATTCGCCTACGAAGAGGCCCAGGCCGTGCTCGAGGGCGACGACGACCCGCTCGCTTTGGAGCTGCGCCTCATGGACCGCATGGCCAAGGCCCTCCGCGCCCAGCGCATGAAGGACGGCGCCATCGCGTTTGACCGCGCCGAAGTCAAGTTCCGCCTCGACGCCCAAAACCAGCCCATTGGGGCTTACGTGAAAGAGGCCAAGGACTCCAACAAGCTCATCGAAGAATTCATGCTGCTCGCCAACCGCGAAGTGGCCATGTTCGCCGGCGGAAAAAAGCCCAACGCCCGCAACAAGCAGGCGCCTCGGACCATGGTTTACCGCATCCACGACCAGCCCGACCCCGAAAAACTGATTGCCCTCAGCCAGTTTGTGCGTCCGCTCGGCTATGCCATGCAGGTCGACAGTCCCGGCAACGTGCGGCGCTCCATCAACGACCTGCTGCGCCAGGTCAAGGGTACGCCCGAGGCCAACATGCTGGAAACGCTTACGGTGCGGACCATGGCCAAAGCCGTGTACAGCACCCAAAACGTGGGACACTACGGGCTCGCGTTCGACGACTACACGCACTTTACGTCGCCGATCCGCCGCTACCCCGACATGATGGTGCACCGCCTGCTGCAGGACGCGCTCGACGGCAAGCCGTCGCCCAAGGCCGACCCGCTCGAGGAACTCTGCCAGCACAGTTCGCAGCGCGAGCAGAACGCCGCCGACGCCGAACGCTCGTCGATCAAGTACATGCAGGCGGTGTACATGGAGCAGTTTGTGGGCGAGCAATTCGACGGAATCATCTCGGGCGTCACCGACTGGGGCGTGTTCGTGGAGGTTCCCGAAACCGCCTGCGAGGGCCTGGTGCGCCTGCGCGAGTTCCGCGACGACTACTACAGTGTGGATTCGGAGCGCCATTGCCTGGTCGGCGAGCGCTGGGGCAAGGAATTTCGTCTGGGCGACCCGCTGCGCATCGTGGTCAAGGAGGTCGACGTGATGCGCAAAACCATCGACTTTGGCGTGGCGTCTTCGCGCGATTCGGGCGGAACCTCTGGTGGCCGCCTCAGCGAGCGCCCCTCGGGCCGATCTTCAACCCCCACGCGCGGACAGTTCGACGAAACCCGACCCGCCGAGGCCGGCAGCCGCTGGGGAAGCCCGCGCCGCTCCGGAGGAAGCTCGTCCGGCAGCACCGGGTTTGGCGGACGCTCAGGTAATTCCGGAAAACCCTCGGGCAAAGGCGGCGGCAAAGGCCACCGCAAAGGCCCCAACACGACGTCGGCCAAGAAAAAACGGCGGTAACACCCGTAACTAGTACCTAGTTGCTAGCAACGTGACGCAAGCATCTCCCGCGCCTGCACCACATCCCGTCCAATCTGCGCCTTAAGCGCTTCCGGCGTTTCAAACGTTTGCTCCGCACGAATAAAGTCCATAAACCGTACCTCAACCGGGCGTCCGTATCCCTGGGCTTCGACGTCCAGCAAGTGCACCTCGAGGACGGGCTCCGAATCCGTTCCAAAGCTTGGACGTACGCCGTAATTCGCTACCCCCGCCAGTCCGCGCGGACCTTCCGCATCGAGGAAATCGAGCTCCACGGCATACACTCCGAACCGCGGCATGGCCTTGTCGGGATGAATTCCGCCGACGTTGGCGGTGCGGTAGCCCAGTCCCCGGCCGATTCCGCGCCCCGCTACCACTTCGCCGCGCACAAAATGGGGCCGACCCAAGCCCTCGGCCGCTTCGCGTACCCGACCCTCGGCCACGGCCGCGCGAATTTTGGTCGACGAAAGGGCCACTTCGCCCGAAGTCACCGCGCCCACTTGCTCGAGGCTAAAATCAAAAACCTGGGCAAACTCGTGGAGCTGTGCATAATCGCCCTCGCGGTTGCGTCCGAATCGGTGGTCGTGGCCGACAATTAAGTGCTTCATTCCGAGGTGGCCCACTAAGTCGCGGCGCACAAACTCCAACGACGAGGTCTGCGCAAACTCGGCCGTGAACGGGTGCTCCACAAGGGCGTCGAGTCCCGCCGCCTCGAGCAATTCCGCGCGCTCCTCGGGCAAGGTGAGGCGCGCAAGCACAAATTCGGGATGAATCAGCTTGCGCGGATGCGGCTCTAGCGTTAGTAGAACCACCGTACCCCCGAATTCCCGGGCTGCCGCTACCGCACGGTTCACCAAGGCCTGATGGCCGCGGTGCACCCCGTCAAAGGTGCCCAATGTCACCACGGTGGGTCCTTGGGGTACAAAATCCGAAAGCTGGCGATAAATATGCACGGTCAGAGGGTCGGGGCAAAGATATTTCCGAACTTCGCGCTATGATGCTCCACGCCTTTGGCCTCGCTGCAGCCTCCTTTCGGCGCCATCCCTATCCGTTTGCAGCCACCGGCGCGATTGCCTTGGCCTTGAACATGCTGGGCATGCTCTCGCCCTTGCTGGCCATGGTCTCAAGCTTGGTGCTCTTGCCTATGCTGTACGTAGGACTGGGCACCTTGGCCGAGGCCGAGCCGGATCTTCGTTTTACCCAAGCTCTTCGACTGGCGCTTTCAGCCTGGCCGCGCATGCTGGCCCTTGGCAGCATGATGATCTTGCTCGTCTTGGGCCTGTCCCTCGTGATGGGGGCCTCCCTGTCGGCCCTGTATGGCGACCAACTTCAAAGTGTGGTCGAGCGCTACGCCGAGAACCCTGAGGGACTCGTGGCAGCCCTTCGCGACGAGATTGACTGGCGCCGTTCGGCCTTTGGATTGGCCGCTCTGGCCCTATTTACCTTGGCAAGTGCGACTCTGTTTTGGCTCGCTCCCATGGCCCTGGTGTACCGCAATTTGGGGGTGCTTCCGTCCTTGATTTGGTCGGTCCAAACGGGCGCGTCCCAATTCACAACCCTCTTGCCGTCAGTACTCCTGTGGACGCTATTGTCGTTGGTCAGTGGGGCACTTGTGGGGCTCAATATTCTTATTTGGCCACTTACGGCGCTTTTTCACTTTTATTGCTTCCGTACCCTAGGTAAGCTAGGCGCTTAGGTCGTACCTTTGCACCCGAAATTAGAATTACTCCATTCCGCATAACCATGGCGAACGCAAAAGGTAAAATTGCCCAGGTCATTGGCCCGGTAGTAGACGTCAACTTCGAAGACGCTAAGGCCCTTCCCAAAATCTACGACGCGTTGATGGTAACGCGTCCCAACGGACAGAAAGTGATCCTTGAAACCCAGCAGCACATTGGTGAAGATACCGTGCGCGCGGTTTCAATGGACTCGACCGACGGCTTTACCCGCGGCCAAGAGGTGGTTGCGCTGGGCCAGCCTATCGCCATGCCCACGGGCGAACAAATTCGCGGACGCGTGTTCAACGTAGTCGGCGCCGACATCGACGGACTTGGTGCAATGGACATGGCGAACGGCGGACTGTCGATTCACCGTGCGGCTCCAAAATTTGAAGACCTTTCTACCGCAACCGAAATTCTGTTGACGGGCATTAAAGTCATTGACCTCATTGAGCCCTACGCCAAGGGTGGAAAAATTGGCTTATTCGGTGGTGCCGGTGTTGGTAAAACCGTTTTGATCCAAGAGCTCATTAACAACATCGCCAAGGGCCACGGAGGACTGTCAGTATTTGCCGGAGTAGGTGAGCGCACCCGTGAAGGAAACGACCTTCTTCGTGAAATGATCGAGGCCGGTATCATCCGCTATGGTGAGGACTTCATCCACTCTATGGAGAGCGGATCTTGGGACCTCAGCAAGGTAAATATGGAGGAGCTCAAAGAATCTAAGGCAACCTTCGTATTTGGCCAGATGAACGAGCCTCCAGGCGCACGTGCCCGTGTAGCCCTTTCAGGTTTGACTCTTGCCGAGTACTACCGCGACGGCGAAGGAAGCGGCCAAGGAAAGGACATCCTCTTCTTTGTCGACA
>SYCM01000059.1 GCA_005786915.1 Bacteroidota bacterium
GATCAATGCGCTGATCTACTTTCAAATTATGGATCCGCTCAAGTCGGTCTACGAAATCGGAAACCTTCCGAACGCCATCGAGAAGCTCACGCAAACGACCCTTCGAAATGTCGTGGGTGAAATGGACCTCGACGAGTGCTTGAGCAGCCGCGACACCATCAACGCCAAGCTCCGCGCCATCCTCGACGACGCCACCAACAAGTGGGGCGTAAAGGTGAACCGCGTCGAACTTCAGGACATCAATCCACCCCTAGCCATCCGCGATGCGATGGAAAAGCAAATGCGTGCCGAGCGGAACCGTCGCGCCACCATCCTCGAAGCCGAGGGTGAGAAGGGCAGCCAAATTTTGACGGCCGAAGGCCAACGCGAGTCTGACATCCAGCGCGCCGAAGGTCAGAAGCAGTCCGCCATTCTCGAGGCTGAGGGGCAAGCCCAAGCGCGAATCCGTGTGGCTGAGGCTGAGGCTGAGGCGATTCGCCTCGTGTCTGAAGCCGTAAAGGGCTACGCCGGCGACCCCGTGCAGTACCTGATCGCGCAGAAGTACCTCGAGACGCTCAACCAAATGACCTCGGGCAACGAGACCAAGACGGTGTTCTTGCCCTACGAGGCTTCGGGCATTTTGAGCTCGCTCGGCGGTATTAAAGAGCTGCTCAAAAGCCAAGGTTAAAATCGCGTAGGTTTGCGCATGGCAAATTCGGCGCGCCCCGCTGCGGTGGGTTTCATTTTTGTGACCCTACTGCTCGACATCATCGGGTTGGGCATCATTATTCCGGTCATTCCGCAGCTGATTCAGGAGCTCACGGGGGCAGACGTTGCAAATGCGTCGCGCTACGGAGGATGGTTGCTGTTCGCGTACGCCTTTTTTCAGTTCCTTTTTGCCCCGCTGGTAGGGGCGCTCAGCGACCGCTACGGACGCCGGCCCGTCCTGCTGTTTTCGCTGCTCGGATTCGGCCTCGACTACCTCGTGCTGGCCTTTGCGCCGACCCTAGCCTGGCTGTTCGTGGCCCGGGTGGTTTCGGGCATTTTCGGAGCCAGCTTCACCACCGGCTTTGCCTACATCGCCGACGTCTCGCCGCCCGAGAAGCGCGCCCAGAACTTTGGTTTGGTCGGCGCCGCCTTTGGCCTCGGCTTCATCATCGGCCCGGTCACGGGCGGACTTTTGGGCGAAATCGGGCCCCGTGTACCCTTCTTTGTTGCGGCTGCGCTCACTTTTTTGAATATGACCTACGGATACTTCGTGCTGCCGGAATCCCTTCCCGCCGACCGTCGCCGCGCCTTTGAGTGGAAGCGCGCCAACCCCCTCGGAACCCTCGTGGCGCTCAAGCGCTACCCCCGGGTGATCGGCTTGATTGGTTCTCTCGTGTTCTTGTACATCGCGAGCCACGCCGTACAGGGCACCTGGTCCTACTTCACCATTGAAAAATTCAATTGGTCGCCCAAAGACATCGGCCTTTCGCTCGGAGCCGTCGGAATCCTCAGCGCCTTTGTGCAAGGCTTCCTGATCCGCAAGGCGATTCCAGCCCTCGGCCCCTGGCGCACCCTCATCGTAGGCATGGTCTGCAACGTGGTGGGCCTCATTCTCTTTGCGCTCGTCCAGCAGCAATGGATGCTCTACGCCTTCCTGGTTCCATACGCGTTCGGAGGCTTGGCCGGCCCGGCCCTTCAAGGCCTCCTGAGCAACGGAGTCCCCGAGAACGAGCAAGGTGAGCTTCAGGGCGCCATGAGCAGCATGATGAGCGCCACGAGCATCGTGGGGCCTCCCCTCATGACCACCATTTTTGCGACCTTCACCGAGGCCGGAGCCCCCATTTATTTTCCCGGAGCACCCTTTGTAGCCGGAGCCCTGCTCAGCGCCACCTCGCTCGTGCTTATCTTAGGTCAGTACCGAAAATCGAAATTATGACCTGGACCATTTGGCTGATCGCCGCCGCCGTACTCCTCCTTCTTGAGGTGTTTACTCCCGGATTTTTGCTGGCCTGCCTCGCGGTGGGCGCCGCAGGCGCTTCGGCCGGAGCAGCCCTCGGTTGGTCCATCGAGATCCAGCTCGTCCTTTTTTCCATCTTTAGCGGCCTGTCCCTCTGGCTGCTCCGGCCCTTGCTGCGCACGTGGTTCGCCGCGACCGGAGCCAAAACCAACCACGATGCCCTGATCGGAGCGGTCGGCCGTGTGGAGTCCGACGTCACTGCCGGCCACCGCGGCTACGTCAAGATCGACGGCGACAGCTGGGCTTTTGAGGCAGACCGCGACTTCGCGGTCGACACCAAAGTGCGCATTACGAACCGCGAAGGGAATGTGGTGACGGTTGAGTTGGAAAACAAGTAACCCGCAACCGGCTTCTGGTGCCGAACTCGGCTCCGCCGATTTCGTTCGGATTTTTCCGGATTTTGTTTTTCACGCCGAGTGAGAACCTCCAGTCACACCTTACTCGAAGCTGGTTACCTGTTTCGCAATCGCAACGTCAGTACCGCAGCGAGGACCATGAGACCGCCAGCCACCGTGATGGCGGCCATGCGGTCGTTGTCGAGCACGTGCTCCATGATGGGTCCGAAAAAGAGCGAAGCAATGATCTCAGGAAGCACAATGAAAAAGTTGAAAATGCCCATGTAAAGGCCGGTTTGCCCGTCGGGAAGCGAGCTGGCCAGCATGGCGTACGGCATGGCGAGGATGCTGGCCCAGGCGACGCCGATTCCGGCCATGGAGAGGAAGAGCAAATTGGGATTCTCAATCAGCTGCAGGCTGAACAGTCCCGCGGCTCCGGCGAGCAGCCCGAGGATGTGGGTGGTGGCGTTGCCAAAGCGGACCGCCAAAAACGGCAGCGCCAGGGCCACCGCAAAGGTGATCAGGTTGTAGAACGACTGGGTGAGTCCCGCGAATTCTACGCCGCGCGTGTACTCGGGCGTTCCCGGTTCCGCACCAAAAATGCCGACGGCCACGGCGGGCCCGTAGTAAAACCAGAAGAGGAAGAGTGCCGGCCACGTGAAAAACTGGACCAGCGCCACCTTTTTCATGGTGTCGGGCATGTGGGTAATCGCCCCAAAGACCTCTTGGATCATGCCCTTCACGCTGGCCTCCTTCTGGAAAGACTTGAACGCCTCCATGTCGGCGGGCGGGTAGGGCTTGGTAGTGAACACCGTGTAGAGCACCGCGACGAGCAGTACCACGGCCCCAGCATAAAACGACCACTTGATGGAGTCGGGGATTCCGCCCGAGCCGTCGTCGGTGAAGCCGAACCAGTTCGAGAGCATCCACGGCATGGCGCTGGCCACCACCGACCCGATTCCGATCATGAAGGACTGAAAGGCAAAGCCACGCGAATGCTGCTTTTCAGGGAGCATGTCGACGACAAACGCGCGCATCGGCTCCATCGAAATGTTGATGCTGGCGTCCAGGATCCAAAGCAAGCCCGCGGCCATCCACAGGGCGCTGGACTGCGGCATTAAGAACAAGGCGACCGAGGCGAGCAGCGCGCCCACCAAAAAATAGGGGCGGCGGCGCCCCAAGCGGGTCCACGTGCGGTCCGAGTAGTAACCGATCACCGGCTGCACGAGCAAGCCGGTCATCGGCGCGGCCAGCCAGAGCAGGGGGATTTTGTCGGGTTCCGCGCCGAGGTACTCATAAATCGGACTCATGTTGGCCATCTGCAGGGACCAGCCGAACTGGATACCCAAGAAGCCGAAACTCATGTTCCAGATTTGCCAAAAATTCAAGGTCTTTTTGGGCCCGATGGCGGCGGCCGAGTGTCCCGCTGGAATGCTAGTTGCCATAAAATTTAGTTTTGAGCGCGTTCGGGGTTGCGCGTGTAGAGTCGGGCGGGCTTGTGGACCACGCCAGTTTGCTTTTCGTCGAGCGGAACCACCCACTGGTCGTTCAGTGCCTTTTTGCGGAAGTTCCGCTTGTCAAAGTTGGAGTTCAGGATCGCCTCATGGACTGCCTGCATCTGGCTGAGGGTGAACTTATTGGGCAGAAGTTCAAAGCCTACGCGCAACTCGCTTAGTTCGCGACGCAGGGTGGTGAGAGCCTGGTCAAAAATCGTGTTGTGGTCAAAGGCCAAGCGCGGAATTTCGTTGGCGTCGTGCCAAAAGGCGCGGGCGGCAAAACTTGAGGCCAAAAGATTGAAGTCGGTCATCTTGACCAAGGCGTAGTAAGCCACCGTGATAACGCGCGCGGTCGGATCCTTTCGCACGTGAGTCAGCCACGGAAGGTCCTTGGGGTCTTTGACGCGGTTGGGGTCCCCGAACGTTCCGCACTGCTGCAGGTAGAGGCCACTGAGGCCCGTGAGCTCGCGCAGCACACGGGCGGCAGACTGGTCGAGGTCCTCGTCTTCTTCGAGGTGGTCACCAGGAAGGGCGAAGCGGCAAGCTTGGCCAAAGTCCTCTTGCTCAATCAATAAGACATTGAGTTTTTGACCGTCAAAGCCAAAAACCACACAGTCAACTGAAACGTTGGGGTTCTGCATAGGTAGACAAATGTAATTCGGACACTAACATTCTCACTACTATGTGTACTTTGAACACTATCTTCGTAAAACGTATGAAACGCATAGCCGTCCTGACCTCCGGGGGAGACGCCCCTGGAATGAACGCCGCCATCCGCGCTGTAGTGCGCTCTGCCGCGTTTTATGGCCTGGAATGTATGGGCGTATACCGTGGCTACGACGGATTGGTTGAGGCGGATTTTGTTCCGCTCGACAGCAAGAGCGTGCGCAACATCCTCGCCCAGGGCGGAACCATTCTCAAGTCCGCGCGAAGCCACAGCTTTCGGTCTGCAGAGGGCCGCGCCGAGGCCGCGAATAACCTTCGCGCCCAGGGCATCGATGGCCTCGTAGTGATTGGTGGCGACGGCACCTTTAAGGGCGCCCACAAACTTTTTGAGGAGCATCAGATTCCCGTGGTTGGCATTCCTGGCACCATTGACAACGACCTCTACGGCACCGACTACACCATTGGCTATGATACCGCGAGCAATACCGTGGTCGAGAGCATCGACAAGATTCGCGACACCGCAAACAGCCACAACCGCCTTTTCTTGGTGGAAGTTATGGGCCGCGATGCCGGATTCATCGCGCTGAGTGCGGGCTTGGCCACGGGCGCCATCAGCATAATCTTGCCGGAGCGCAACACCACCATCGACGAGCTTCAGTCCGCCATCGACCAGGGTGCCGAACGGAAAAAAACCAGCAACATCGTCGTCGTGGCCGAGGGCAACCGCCTCGGAACCCCCTTTGAGCTCGCCGACGCGCTAAAAAAACACAACCCCGACCTCGACGTCAAAGTCACCATTCTCGGTCACATTCAGCGGGGCGGTTCGCCCAGCATGCTCGACCGAGTTAACGCTAGCCGACTCGGTGTGGCAGCGGTGGAAGCTTTGCTGAACGGCAAGTCCGACGTCATGGTGGGCATCGTGAGCGGCCAACTTGCGCACACCCATCTACCTATGGCCATACTCAACAAAGCTTCGCTAGACGAAGATTTGCTGCGCATCGCCCGGATACTGTCTATCTAACCCTTTTTACTCGTTTTTTTGTACTCGCTATGAATAAAATTGCCATTAACGGATTTGGCCGCATCGGCCGCCTCACCTTTCGCAACCTCATCGTACGTCCTGACGTAGAGGTTGTGGCCATCAACGACTTGACCGACACCGCCACCCTGGCGCACTTACTCAAGTACGACTCGGCGCACGGAGGCTTCCAAGGCACCGTATCGCACACTCCAAACAGCCTGATCGTCAATGGCAAAGAGATTCGCATCACCGCCATCAAGAACCCTGCAGAGCTTCCATGGGGCGAGCTGGGTGTAGACCTCGTGATCGAGTCCACAGGAATTTTTACCAGCAAAGAGCAGCTTGAACTGCACCTGCAAGCCGGCGCCAAGAAGGTGGGCCTCAGCGCTCCCGCAAAGGCTGACGACGTAAAGACCGTAGTTCTGGGCGTAAATGAGGGCATCCTCGGTCCCGACGACCACGTGTTCAGCAATGCTTCGTGCACGACCAACTGCTTGGCTCCGATGATGAAGGTCCTCAACGACAACTTTGGGGTGGTCAAAGGCTACATGCTGACCGTGCACGCCTACACCAACGACCAGAGCATTCAGGATGCTCCCCACCGCGACCTGCGCCGCGCACGCGCAGCTGCCGTGAGCATGATTCCGACTACCACCGGAGCTGCCAAAGCTGTAGGCCTTGTGCTTCCCGAACTGAAGGGCAAGCTCGACGGCTACGCGATTCGCGTCCCAACCATTACGGGCTCGGCCACTGACGTGACCGTTGAGCTGGCTAAGCCCGCTACGGCCGCCGAAATCAACGCCGCCATGAAGGCCGCCGCCGAAGGTCCGTTGAAGGGCATTCTGCAGTACACCGAAGACCCCATTGTGTCTGCCGACATCGTGGGCAACAAGCACTCGTGCATTTTTGACTCAGGCATCACGTCGACCAATGGAACCCTGGTGAAAATCATGGGTTGGTACGACAACGAGGCCGGATACTCTGCCCGCATGGCCGATATGGCGGTGCTCATGGCAGCCCAATCTTAAAAAGTTATGGTATTTATCGTCGAAAGCGGCTCGACCAAAGCCGATTGGATTCTTTTGAACGCTTCGGCCGCGGAGGTCGGGCGCTGGTCGGTCAAGGGCCTCAACCCCTATTTTCACGACGCCGACGAGGTCGAGCGCACCTTGCGCGCCGAATCCGAAATCATGGGCCACGCGGCTGGCGTCGAAAAAGTCTACTTCTACGGAGCGGGCTGCTCGTCCGACGCCCTAAATGCCATCATTGCCGAGGGCTTGGAGCGCATTTTCCCCAATGCCCAAGTCGTAGTGGACCACGACTTGCTCGCGGCGGCCTACGCTACCTACTACGGCGAGCCGCACATCGCGTGCATCCTCGGGACCGGCTCCAACTCGTGCTACTTCGACGGTACTGCCGTGCACGAAGAGGTGCCCGCGCTTGCCTACATATTGGGCGACGAGGGTTCCGCCAGCTACATCGGCAAACGGTTGGTGCGCGACTTCTTGTACAAGCGCCTCCCCGCGGACCTTCACTCCGCCTTTGTCGGAGCCTACGGCGTCAGCAAAGCCGAGATCTTTCAGTCAGTCTACAACGAGCCCAACGCCAACGTGTACCTCGCCAACTACGCGCGCTTCGCAGGCGATCACGCCGAGCACCCCTACATTCAAGAGATTGTCTTCGAGGGATTTAAGGCGTTCATCGAGTTCCACGTGCTGTGCTTCGCCGAGGCCCGCCAAGGTGCCCAAGTGAACTTCGTGGGGTCGGTGGCCAAGGCCTTTGAGCCCCTGCTTCAGAAGGCATGTGCCGAAGCCGGCGCGCGCTACGGCCGCACCCAAGCCAAGCCGGTGAACCGCTTGGTGGAGTACCATGTCGATGTGCTCCGGGTTCTCGAGCCCCAAGCCCTGTGATCCGCGGATTCCTTTTTGACCTCGACGGGGTGCTGGTCGACACGGCCCAGTACCACTTTTTGGCCTGGCAGCGCATGGCGGCCGAGCTCGGAATCCATTTTGGCGAGGCCGAAAACGAGCAGCTCAAGGGCATTTCGCGGGCGGAATCCCTGAACCGCATCCTTGCCTGGGGCGGCAAAACCTTGACCGACGCCGAGAAGCAGCATTGGATGACCCTCAAAAACGACGGGTACCTCGAACTCGTTCGGGGCATGCCGGCCGACGACTACCTGCCCGGAGCCCACGAGTTTCTGCGCGCCAGCCGCGCCGCGGGAATCAAGGTGGCGCTGGGTTCCGCGTCCAAAAACGCCCCGCTAATTTTGGAGCGGTTGGGATGGATTCCGCTGTTTGACGCCCTGGTCGACGGCAACGTCGTGACCGCGTCGAAGCCCGACCCCGAAGTCTTTCTCGAAGGCGCCCGCCGCCTCGGCCTCAAGCCCGAGGAGTGTGTGGTATTCGAAGATTCCGAAGCCGGAGTCGAAGCCGCGCGCCGCGGAGGCATGAAGGTGGTCGGAATCGGCCACGGACTGGACGCCGACCTACTCGTCAGCGGCCTGGACCAACTGACGCCCACGCAGGCTCAGCAGCTTTAACCTGTAACTAGCAACTAGCAACTAGCTATGAAGCCCCCCATTCACATCGATCCCTGGCGCGTCGTCGAAACCAGCTGGACGCCCGAAGCCCACATCATGAGCGAAAGCCTCTTTGCGCTCGGCAACGGACGAATGGGGCACCGCGCCAACCACGAAGAGGCTTTCAGCGGCAAGCACCTCAAAGGAAGCTACCTCGCCGGGGTGTACTACCCCGACAAGACCAAGGTGGGCTGGTGGAAGAACGGCTACCCCGAGTACTTCGCCAAGGTCCTAAACGCCGTGAACTACGTAGGTATCGACCTGCGCGTCGACGGCGAAGTGGTCGATTTATACACGGCCAAGGTTTCAGAGTTTTACCGCGAGCTCGACATGGAGCACGGGGTCCTGACCCGCCGATTTACCGTTGCGCTCGCCAACGGAGCCACCGTGACCGTCGAAGCCCAGCGCTTCCTAAGTCTGGTGCGCGACGAGGTTTCGGCGCAGGAGTACCGGGTGACGGTGGACCGCGCCGCCGAGGTGGTGCTCGAGCCCTACCTGGATTTTAATGTGGTGAATTCCGACGCCAACTGGGACGAGACGTTTTGGGCGCAGGAGGGTTTTGCCGCGGGGGCCTGGGTCAAGGCGCGGACCAAGAAGCTTGATTTTGTGGTGGCCGCCGCCATGGAGTGCCTCGTGAGCGGCACGGGCGGAGCGGCCGAAGGCCGCGAGGGCTACGCGTCGCAGGTCTTTACCCTCAAGGTCGCCGCGGACGAATCCGTCACCCTGCACAAGTACGTGGGGGTCGTGTCGTCGATGAACGCTCCGGCTGCCGAGGTCGAGTCTCGGGCCGCAGCGCAAGCCACGGCAGCTCGCGCCGCGGGCTACGAAACCCTGCTCGCCGAGCAGCGCCAAGCATGGCGCGCCAAGTGGGACCTGGCCGACATCGTAATCGACGGCGACGATTCCGCCCAGCAGGGAATACGCTTTAACATCTTCCACCTGCTTCAAACGTTTACGGGCGTGGATCCCCGCCTGAACATCGGCCCCAAAGGCTTCACCGGCGAGAAGTACGGCGGCTCGACCTACTGGGACACCGAGGCCTACTGCCTGCCATTCTACCTCGCGTCGACCGACCCCGAAGTGGGCCGCAACCTGCTGGTGTACCGCTACAAGCAGCTCGATAAGGCCATCGAAAATGCGGCCAAGCTCGGATTCTCCGACGGCGCCGCCCTCTACCCGATGGTCACCATGAACGGTGAAGAGTGCCACAACGAGTGGGAGATCACCTTCGAAGAAATCCACCGCAACGGCGCGATTTCGTACGGAATCTACACCTACCTGCGCCACACCCGCGACTACGGCTACCTGGCTGAGGGCGGACTCGAGGTGCTGGTCGCCATCGCCCGGTTCTGGGCCCAGCGCGTGAACTGGAGCGACGACAAGGAGCAGTTTGTGATTTTGGGCGTGACCGGACCCAACGAGTACGAAAACAACGTCAACAACAACTACTACACGAACTTCATGGCGGCCTGGTGCCTTGAGTACGCGGCCGAATGCGCCGAGTACGTGGCCCAAAACCAGCCTGAGGACTACGCCGCGCTGTGCGCCAAGCTGGACCTCGACGCCGACGAGCTCGAGCAGTGGGAAGCCATTCGCAGCAACATGTACTACCCGTACAGCGAAAAGCACGAGGTCTTCCTGCAGCAGGACGGATTTTTGGACAAAGAGCTCGTCCCGGTGGCCCAACTTGACCCCGCCGAGCGCCCCATCAACCAGAAGTGGAGCTGGGACCGCATCCTTCGCTCGCCCTACATCAAGCAGGCCGACACGCTTCAGGGCATGTTCTTCTTTGAGGACCGCACGCCCGTCGAAACCCTTCAGAAGCACTTTGACTTTTACGAGCCCCTGACTGTGCACGAAAGCTCGCTGTCGCCCAGCGTGCACACCGTGCTGGCTTGCCGCCTCGGCTACGCCGCCAAAGCGTACGAGCTCTACCACCGCACCGCGCGATTGGACCTCGACGACTACAACAAAGAGGTCTACCAAGGTCTTCACGTGACGGCCATGGGCGGCGCGTGGATGGCCGTGGTCTACGGCTTTGGCGGAATGCGTTTGGTCGGCGAGGACCTGCACTTCAAGCCGTTCCTGCCCGAGCAGTGGGGCGGAATCACCTTCCACCTGCGCTGGCGCGGCGCCCTGCTGTCGGTTCGCGTCCAGCGGAACCAGCTGACTGTGCGTAACTTAGAGGGATCCACGGCCGAATTCTATGTAGGCGGAGCCCTCCAGAAACTCGCCGCGGGAACCGAACAAACCTTTACCCACGCATGAACCGCTTCTTTCTGTTTAGCCTCGCCGCCGCCGTGCTCACCGCCTGCGGTGGCTCCGGATCGGTAGACCTCGGCGACGAGTATGCCGGACTAGGATGGCGTCCCGTCGACCTGGCCTCTGAGGGCGTGACCAAAATCTACGCAACCGACTACCTGCTCAGCGAGCTGGACGAGTGGACCTTTCCTGAGGGACTGACCGTGAAGTGGCAGCAAGATTCCGCCATTTGGCGCATCGAAGGCCGTATGAAGCAGCCCCTGGGCGTCGCCCGCATCGAGGCCGCGGGCGGCACCTACCACCTCGTGCTCCGCCAGACTCCGGTTCAAGAAGTTGCATTCAGTCTGCCGCTCAACCCCGGCGACAGCGCCGCCACCGCCTACCTCATAGGATCGTTTAACGCGTGGAACCGAAGCAGCCATCCCATGATGCGCGACACCGCGAATGTGGCGAGACTCAAGCTCCGCCTCAAGCCCGGCCGATACGAGTACAAGTTCACGGTGGGCGGAATCGAGGTCAACGACCCGGCAAATCCCACCAAAGTCCCGAACGGATTGGGCGGAGCCAACGACGTGCTGGTCGTCGCCGAACCCGGCAAGGACTGCGCCCCCATCCAAATTCTGGGCGAGCGCGACGGCGAAGTGGCCGTGGCCGCCCTGCCGAAGGGACAGGAACTTCTTGCCTTTTGGAACACCTACCAAGTGGGCGTGCGCACCGCCGAAGACGGCACGCTGCGCGTGGCGATTCCCGCTGAAGCGAGCAGCGCCGAACGCAGCCAAATCCACCTCTACACCCACAACGCGGACCGTTTCGGCGGCGAGGCCATGCTCCCGCTGCACGAAGGCCACGTGGTGAACTCTACGGCCCAACTGCGCCGCGACGACTGGGAGTCCGCCACGATGTACTTTGCCCTGGTCGACCGATTCAGCAACGGAAACCCCCTCAACGACAAGCCCTTGAACCGCAGCGACGTGCTGCCGGCCAACGACTACCACGGCGGCGACGTCGAGGGCGTCCAGCAGCGCATGGAGCAGGACTACTTCCAGGATCTAGGCTTCAATACGATCTGGCTTTCGCCGCTGCACCGCAACCCGCAGGGCGCATGGGGCCTCTGGAACAAGGGCGGAGTCTTCACCCGCTTTTCGGGCTACCACGGCTACTGGCCGAGCAGCACCTCGCACTCCGACCCGCGCATGGGTACCGAAGACGAGATTCGCCGCTTCAACCAGGCGGCCCACGAGCGCGGACTCAACACCCTCATCGACTTCGTCGGCCACCACGTCCACCTCGAGCATCCGGTCCTCAAGGCGCACCCCGACTGGATCACGTCGCTCTACTTGCCCGACTCGTCGCTCAACACGGAGCGCTGGGACGAGCACCGGCTGACCACGTGGTTCGACAAGCACCTTCCGACCCTGAACTCGCAGCGGCCCGACGTGGTCTCCGCCATGACCGACTCGGCCCTCCCTTGGGTTCAGGACTACGGCTTTGACGGGTTCCGCCACGACGCGTCCAAGCACGTCGACCTGCTGTACTGGCGCACCCTGACGCGCAAGCTCAAGGAGCAGGTTGCCTACCGCGAGGGCCGTCGCATTTACCAAATCGGCGAAACCTATGGTTCTCCTGAGCTCATCAACAGCTACGTCGGCAGCGGCCTCCTCGACGCCCAGTTTGACTTTAACCTCTACGACGCGGCCGTCGCCTTCTTTGGGCACTTGGGCGGAAGCGCTCCCGCGCTCGAGGCCACGTTGAAGGCCAGCCTGGCGACCTACGGACCCAACCACCTAATGGGCAACATCAGCGGCAACCAGGACCGTCCGCGCTTCGTCTCGCTCGCCTCAGGCCACGTGTCGCCGCAAGAAGATACCAAGCTGGCCGGCTACACCCGCGCGACGCCCAAAGCCAGCGAAACGGGCCTCAACCGCCTCGCCATGCTCCACGCGTTCAACTGCGCGATTCCGGGAATCCCCGTGTGCTACTACGGCGACGAGGTCGGCCTGGAGGGCGCCAATGACCCCGACAACCGACGCGACATGGCATTTGAAGTCCCCGGAAAGCCCTCGCCCTACAGCCCGGCCCAGAAGCGCCTTCGCGAACAGACGGCCAAGGTGTTTGGCGAGCGCCGCGCCAGCCTCGCCCTGTGCTACGGGCAAACCGACGTGCGTTCCCTCGGCGACGACGTGCTGGTCATCACCCGCACCTTCCCCGGGGAAACGGTGCGCGTGGTCCTGAACCGCGGTTCGGGCTCGGTAACGGTGCGCATCAACGACCTGGGCCCCGACGCCCGGGTGGTCGCCGGCCAAGCCCGCCTCAGCACGCTCAAGGCCGAAGTGCCCGCTCAATCTTTTGTCTACCTCAAATCCAACCACTAACTCCTCATGAAAAAGCTCCTCGCTTGGGCCGTCGCCACCACGCTGGTAGCCGCCTGCGCCCCCAAGGCCGCCGAAGAAACGGCGCACGCCTTTCACCCCGACTGGTCCAAAAACGCCGTGATTTATGAAGTCAACGTGCGGCAGTTCACGCCCGAAGGCACGCTGGACGCGTTCGAAAAAGAGCTTCCGCGCATCAAAAACCTCGGCGTAGACATTTTGTGGTTCATGCCGATGAGCCCCATCGGTGTCGAAAAGCGCAAGGGCCTGCTCGGATCCTACTACAGCATCTCCGACTACACGGCGATCAATCCGGAATTTGGCGACAGCGCCGACTTCGCCCGCGTGGTCGACGAAGCCCACAAGCTCGGAATGAAGGTGATTTTGGACTGGGTTCCGAACCACACGGCTTGGGACCACCACTGGATGACCGAGCACCCTGAGTTTTACTACCGCGATTCCGCAACGGGCGAAATCAGCAACGGCCGCAACGACCACAACCAGCCGACCGACTGGACCGACGTGGCCGAGCTCGACTACGCCAACAAGGATCTGTGGAAGGCCATGCAGGGCGAGCTGATGTGGTGGATCAAGAACATGAAGATCGACGGCTTTCGCTACGACATGATGGGCGGACAGCCCCTCGAGTTCTGGCAGGAGACGAACGCGATGCTGCGCGCTGAAAATCCCGAGATCTTTTTGCTGGGCGAAACCGAATTCTACTGGGCCCACGAGTCGCAGTGCGACATGACCTACGGCTGGGAATTCCACCACCTGCTCAACAAGGCCTGCCAGGGCGAAGACGTCGCCACGATCGATGCCTACCTGGAGCGCCAAGAGAAGGACTTTCCGCAGGACGGCTACCGCATGTACTTCATCGACAACCACGACGAGAATTCGTGGAACGGAACGGTCGAGAAGCGCATCGGCGCGAACGCCCAAGCGGCCTACATCATCTGCGCCACAATGGAGCAGGGCATGCCCCTGATTTACAGCGGCCAAGAGGTGGGCCTCAACAAGTCACTGCGCTTTTTTGAGCGCGACACGATCGACTGGAGCCGCCCTTCTCAGGCCGACTTTTATGCCAAGGTCAGCGCGCTCAAGCACGAGAATCCCGCCCTCAACAGCGGCGATTTTGGCGGAGCCCAGAAGCGCATCGCCACTGGCAACAAACGGGTGTACGCCTTCAGCCGCAGCAAGGGCGAAAATTCCGTGGTGGTGCTCACCAACTTCGACGCGGCCAAGGCCGAGGTGACGTTCTCAGGCGCTCCCGCGGGCGACTACGTGAACCACTTTACCGGCGAGTCGTTTTCGTTGGCCGAGGGCGGAACCTTGAGCCTTCCGGCCCACGGGTTCCTCGTGCTGACGAAGAAGTAAATTTTTGAAATTCGGATTTATCCGAATGAAGGGTTGGAATCCCCGGCGCGCTGCGCCGGGGATTTCTTTTTGGGCAGGGCCCAAAAAGAGAGCGCCGCCCCTTGCGGGACGGCGCTCCAACCAATGCGTGAAGTCCGCCGAAACGGCCTCACACCAAACCGTTACTAAGTTAGTGTGGAGTCACCCCCCCCCCCCTCCATTTGAGGGCACTCTTAACCGATTTAACAGCCAAATTGCGCAAAAACACCCCGATCCATGTCGCGACTGCTTAAAGCGCTCAGTGTCCGCCCTCTGCCGCGAGCTGGTCAAGGTCGACACCGCGCGACTTGAGCACGCGCGACACCGTCACCGCATAAAAGGCGAGGTAGGCAAAGCAGGCCACCCCAACCCAGAACGACTGGCGAAGCCCAAGAAGAGCGTCGTCGGCCAAGTAACCTTGGAGAAGGCTTACGATTCCGCCGCCCATGATCATCATGATGAGGGCGTTGGAGGCCTGAGGGGTGCGTCCGCCTAGGCCGGTAATGGCCAGGGTGAAGATGCAGGGCCACAGCGTGGAGGCAAAGAGTCCGACGCTCAAGAAGGCATAAATGGCGAGCGGACCTTCGGCGTTCATGCCCAAGATGAGGGCTGCAGCTCCGGCCACCGAATAGTAAAGCAGCTGGCGGGCCGGGTTGCCCTTGGTGCTCCAGTCGAGTAGGGTAAGGAGCGCGATGGCCGCGAGGTAGGGAAGGAAGGCCAAGGCATGGTGTCCGGCCGCCGTGTTCACCGCGAGGAACACGCCAAACGCGGCAAGCGGCATCACCCAGCGCATGGCTTGGCGCGCGGTTCCGCTCAAGCCCATTGCGCCCGAGGCGGCCGTCCAGCGACCGATCATCAGGGAGGCCCAGTAGAGCGACACGTAGGGCGCGATTTCGTGCAGCGCCACGCCCTGAAACTTCTCGAGGTAGGCCGGCAGGTTGCTGGCTGTCGAAACCTCAACGCCCACGTACACAAAAATGGCGATCATTCCCATCCAAACTTGCGTGAGTCCGAGGGTTCCTGAGGGCGCTTCTACCTGCACCGCTTCGGCGTCTTCGGCGGCGGGTCCGCCAAAATCGGACTTCCAAAAAATGAACCCAAACAAGGTAAACAGCGCGCCAAGCGCCAGGTAGGGAAGCTTGACCGCCTCAATATCCAAGGCCGTGTTGGCGTTAGCTCCAATTCCAAAAATCGCGATGCTCACGACGAGCGGACCCAATGTGGTTCCCAAGTTGTTGACTCCGCCGGCCATGCTGAGGCGCTGCGAACCCGTTTCGGGCGTGCCCAGCGCAATGGCCAGCGGATTGGCGACGGTTTGCTGCAGGCTAAATCCGAGTCCCACCACCAGCAACCCCGCCAAGAGCAACGGAAACGAAGCCTGATTCGCGGCCGGAATGAACAACAGAGTTCCCAAGGCGCTGATCCAGAGTCCGATGCCCAAGGATTTTCCGTAGCCCACCGTCGCCACCAAGTCCTTGCCCCAAAGGCGGGTCAGCAGCAGGTAGCCCAACGCCCCCACCGTGTAGGCGACATAAAAAATGAACGAAATCATCTGGCTCTGCCACTGCTCCAGACTGAGTTTGCTTTGAAAAACCGGAATCAAAATGTCGTTGCTCGCCGCAACAAAGCCCCAAAAAAAGAAGACCGAAACGAGGATGGCGAAATGCTTGCGCATGAGGTGGGTGTTATGGTATTGGCTACTAATATAATCAATCGATCATAAGGCCACTAGCTACTAGTCGCCAGCTGCTCGTTAGCCGTCGCTACCTTTAAGCCATGATTCGCAAAGTTGTCGCCGGCGCTGACGTGGCCCTCGAGGGGCTCGAAGACGGCATGACCCTAATGGTTGGAGGTTTTGGCCTCTGTGGCATTCCCGAAAACCTCATCGCGGCGCTTCGCCAGCGCGGAACCCGCCAACTCACCTGCATCTCCAACAACGCGGGGGTCGACGGTTTTGGCTTGGGATTACTGCTTGAAACGCGGCAAATCCGCAAAATGATTAGCTCCTATGTGGGCGAAAACGACGAATTCGAACGGCAAATGCTCTCGGGCGAACTCGAAGTGGAACTCATTCCTCAGGGCACCCTGGCGGAGCGCTGCAGGGCGGCGGGCGCGGGAATTCCGGCTTTTTTCACGCCGGCGGGATACGGAACCGAGGTGGCCGAAGGCAAAGAAGTCCGCATGTTCGGCGGCAAGCCCTACCTGCTGGAGCACGCATTTGACGCCGACTTTGCCCTGGTCAAGGCCTGGAAAGGCGACGAAGCCGGCAACCTAATTTTTAAGGGAACGGCGCGCAACTTCAACCCCATGATGGCGATGGCCGGGCGCGTGACGGTCGCCGAGGTGGAGGAACTCGTGCCCGCGGGTACGCTCGACCCCAACGCGATTCACGTGCCCGGAATTTTTGTGCACCGAATTTTTCAAGGCGCCCGCTACGAAAAGCGCATTGAGCAGCGAACCGTCCGTCCCCAAAACCCTTCGAACTAAGCCATGGCACTTGACAAAAACGGAATCGCGCGCCGCATCGCGCAAGAGCTTCGCCACGGCTGGTACGTGAACTTGGGCATCGGAATTCCGACGCTCGTCGCCAACTACATTCCGCAGGGAATCGACGTGGAATTCCAGTCCGAAAACGGCATCCTCGGCATGGGCCCCTTTCCCTTTGAGGGC
>SYCM01000060.1 GCA_005786915.1 Bacteroidota bacterium
AGGGGCTTGCTCATCGTATTCGACCCGTTGCTGGCCTGAATCGTGAGGGTTACCGTGTAGCGCCCGGGGTTGAGCATCGGCAGCGACGGATTCGGCGTGGTCACGTGGTGCACGACCTGGTTGGTCGCGGTCAACACATTCCAGTGGTAAATAGGCGTGCCGAGGTACTGCGACCGGTCGACAAACGTTAGCGATTCTCCGGTGCAGAGCAAGGGATCGGCGATCTCAAACTGAGCCACCGGGCTGCAGTTCAGCGTGCCCGTGAGGCCCGTCGCCAGCAAGTTGGCGGGCGTCGCGAGGTTGCCGCGCAAGTTCAGCGCGGTCAGCACGGCCTTGGCCCGCGCCTTTTGGTCGAGCGTGAAGGTGTTCATGCACGGGTCGTCGGTGTAGTCCATGTAGTTTTCGATCATGTCAAGCTGGTCGGGCACGTCGACGCTGCAGGTGTTTTGGCTCGGATTGCAGCCTGTGCTGGACGAGGCGACCGGCGGCGTGTCGGCGCACTGGTCGCCAAAACTGCATCCGCCCTGAAACGTGTGGTATAGGTTGAGGTAGTGTCCGACTTCGTGGGTGAGCGTGCGGTTGCGGGTGCCGGCGGCAGTGCCCACGTTGCCGAGTCGGTCGTGGCGGATCACAATGCCGTCTTGGGCCGCCGGAATGCCGTTGTACGGAAACGCGGAATAGCCCAAAACCAGGGTGCCTGCCGGCGTGCCTGCGAGCTCGATGTTGCGGACCACCCAAATGTTGAGGTACTTGGTGTTGGGCCAGCCAATCTCCGTCTTGATGCTGTTGCCCGCCGCGAGGGTGCTGCGGCTCCACTTGCGGTTAATTCCGCTCGTGCACTCTCCGTTGGGCCCCACTTTGGCGAGCACAAACTCGACCTCCATGTCGGCGGCGACGCTCTTGAACGGC
This sequence comes from Bacteroidota bacterium, assembly GCA_005786915.1. Lineage (GTDB taxonomy): Bacteria > Bacteroidota > Bacteroidia > Flavobacteriales > Schleiferiaceae > TMED14. The sequence continues at coordinate 910 of SYCM01000060.1, forward strand.
GCGCGCAGGTTGGCCGTATCGGGGTTGAGTCGGCGCATGTCCTGGTTCAAAATCGCCAGCGCGGACTGGATCTGCGCGTCGGTGATGTTGTCGCCCTGGTCGTAGTACATCACGTGAAACACCACCGGGATTTGGTGCACCACCGATTCGGTGCCCTGCGCGCGGCCCTGTTCGGCGATCAGGCGCTGTATTTGGGCCTCGGTTTCGGCGCGGAGCGCTGCGCGCCCCGGATCACCCGCTACTTGCTGGGCGTAGTACTCGTCGGTCGCACAGCGCTGAACGCTTTGGCCTTGAGCGGCTAAGCTGAAAAATAATGCGGCAAAAAACAGGGCAAAAGGGCGCATAAAACCTGGGTTTGAGGGCAAAAATTGAAGATCGTGAAGGTACGCACGCAAGTTCTGCGCCGAAAATCTTTGTGCTTCAAAGTATTCTCCGTATCTTCGCAGCCCCAAAAAAGTATAGCATCGTGGATTCGCTCAGCTACAAAACGATATCAGCCACCAAGGCCACCGCAGGTAAGACGTGGGTCGTGGTTGACGCCAAGGGCCAGACCCTCGGCCGCCTGGCTTCAAATGTTGCCTTCCGCCTTCGCGGTAAGCACAAGCCCAACTACACGCCGCACGTGGACTGCGGTGACAACGTCGTAGTCATCAACGCCGCCGAGGTGGTATTGTCGGGCACCAAGATGCACCAGAAGCAGTACATCCGCTACACCGGCTACCCCGGCGGTCAGCGCTTCAGCACGCCTGCCGAAGAGCTTGCCAAGCACCCGACCCGCATCGTCGAGAAGGCCGTTCGCGGCATGCTTCCCAAGACGCGCCTCGGTTCGGAACTGTTCCGCAACCTTCACGTGTACGCCGGAGCCGAGCACGGCCACGAGGCTCAACAGCCGGTTAATATCTAATCGTACAACAAGATGTCTACGACCCACGCAATCGGACGCCGCAAGACCTCAGTCGCTCGCGTTTACGTGAAGCCCGGCAAAGGCGCCATAACCATCAATCAGCGCGAGCTGACGAACTACTTCTCGACGGGTACCCTGCAGTACAAGGTTCGCCAGCCCCTGTCGATGACCGACAACCTCACCAATTATGACGTAACTGTCAACGTAGAAGGCGGTGGCATCACCGGCCAAGCTGAAGCCATTCGACTCGGCCTGTCGCGCGCCCTCTGCGAGATTAATCCGGAATTCCGCGCTACTCTGAAGCCGGAAGGACTGATGACCCGCGACCCGCGCATGGTTGAACGTAAAAAGTTCGGCCAAAAGAAAGCACGCAAGCGTTTCCAATTCTCGAAGCGTTAATCGCGCATCGAGTATTGGGTTTAGTATCCAAACGGTCAAGATCGCTCTGGCGCTACTTGGCCGTTGCCTTTTTAGCGAACGTAAACCCCCAAGAACCTCATGGCCCATACGCCTGAAATTCAGCAGCTCCTCGACGCAGGAGTTCACTTTGGTCACCTGACCCGCAAGTGGAACCCCAACATGGCTCCGTACATCTTTATGGAGCGCAACGGAATCCACATCATTGACCTGCAAAAGACGCAGAAGAAATTGGCCACGGCTTCTGAAGCCATGGGCAAGATCGCCGGCAGCGGCCGCAAGATCCTCTTCGTAGCGACCAAGAAGCAGGCTAAAGAAATCGTGGCCGACACCGCCAAGGCCCTCAACATGCCCTACATCGTGGAGCGCTGGCCCGGAGGTATGCTCACGAACTTCGTGACCATCCGCAAGGCCATCAAGAAAATGTCGAACATCGACAAGATGAAGACCGACGGCACGTTTGAAACGCTTTCAAAGCGCGAGCGCCTTCAGGTAGACCGCCTTCGCGCCAAGCTCGAGAAGAACTTGGGTTCGATTGCCGACATGAGCCGCCTTCCGGCCGCCCTCTTTGTGGTGGACGTAATGCGCGAGCACATTGCCGTTGAAGAAGCCCGCAACCTTGGCATCCCCGTGTTCGCCATGGTCGACACCAACAGCAATCCGCACTTGGTCGACTACGTGATCCCGGCCAATGACGACGCGACGAAGTCCATCGCCCTAATCATGGAGTCGGTTTCGGCCTCGATCAAGGACGCTCTGAGCCAGCGCAAGACCGAGAAAGACAAGCCCGGGACCGAGAAGCTGAGCAAAGCTGCCGCCAAAGTAGCCGCGGAATAAGTTTAACGCCGGGGCAACAGCCCCGGTTTTTCTTTGTACTAAACCGACAATACCCCTTATCATGAGCATTACTGCTGCCGATGTAAACAAACTGCGCCAAATGACCGGCGCCGGGATGATGGACTGCAAGAAGGCCCTCACCGAAGCCAACGGAGATTTTGAAGCGGCCATCGACGTGCTGCGCAAGCAAGGCCAAAAGGTTGCCGCCAAGCGCGCCGACCGCGACGCCACCGAGGGCGCCGTCATCGCTATGACCAACGCCGAGAACACCCGCGGCGTCATCGTTTCGCTGAACTGCGAGACCGACTTCGTAGCCAAGAACGAAGGCTACGTCGAGATGGCCAAGAAAATGGCTTCTATTGCGCTGGCGGGATTCCCCAGCACGAAAGAGGAGCTGCTGGCCCTGACCTACGAAGGTTCGTTGACGGTTGCCGACAAGCTTACCGAGCAAACCGGCGTAATCGGCGAGAAGATTGAGATCGCGTACTACGAAACCCTGGAGGGTGGCGTCGTTTCAGGCTACATCCACGCCGGCAACAAGCTGGCTACCTTGGCTGCCTTGAGCGCCGGAGTCGCAGAGACCGCCAAAGACGTAGCGATGCAAGCGGCCGCCATGAACCCCGTGGGCCTCGACCGCACCTCAGTGGCGTCGGACGTAATCGAGCGCGAGCTGGAGATTGCCCGCGACCAGGTCCGCCAAGAGGGCAAGCCCGAAGACATGATCGAAAAGATCGCCCAGGGTAAGCTCGGCAAATTCTACAAGGAGAATACTCTGGTGGAGCAGGAGTTCATCAAGGACAATAAGCAGAGCGTCGCTCAGTACGTGGCTTCGGCTGCTGCGGGCGCCACGGTTACCGGCTTCCGCCGCGTGGGCTTGGGCGTTTAATTTCACCCTGTTTTTACGGAATCAAAAGGCCGCCCTCGGGCGGCCTTTGTGCTATCTTCGCATCTTAATGAAGTACCGCCGAATCCTCCTCAAGCTCAGCGGCGAGGCGCTGATGGGCAGCAAGCCCTACGGAATTGATTCCGAGACCCTTACCACCTACGCACGCGAAATCAAAACCGTGGTCGACGCCGGAGCCCAAGTGGGCGTGGTGATCGGCGGCGGCAACATCTTTCGCGGACTGCAGGGCGCCGGAGACGGCATGGACCGCGTTCAGGCGGACCACATGGGCATGCTGGCCACAGTGATCAACGGCCTCGCGCTTCAGTCGGCCCTCGAGCGCGCGGGCGTGCAAACCCGCCTGCAGTCGGCCATCGAAATGGACAAAATCTGCGAGCCCTTCATTCGCCGCCGCGCCGTGCGCCACCTTGAAAAGGGCCGCGTCGTGATTTTTTCGGGCGGAACCGGCAACCCCTACTTCACTACCGACACCGGCGCAACGCTTCGGGCCATTGAAATCCAGGCCGAGGTCATCCTCAAGGGCACCCGAGTGGACGGAATCTACACGGCCGATCCCGAGAAGGACGCGAACGCCACCCGTTACGAAACCATCAGTTTCACCGAGGTATACGAGCGCGGACTCAACGTAATGGACCTGACCGCGTTTACCTTGAGCCAAGAAAATGACTTGCCCATCGTCGTGTTTGACATGAACAAACCCGGCAACCTCATGCGGGTGGTGAACGGCGACAACGTCGGAACCCTCGTTTCCTAGCCTTGCTTCAAGCGATTTAACCATGGAAGAAGAACTCAGTTTTTTGATCGAGTCGTTGACCGACGACATGAATAAGGCGATGTCGCACCTCGACAAGGCGCTGCTGAAAATCCGCGCGGGCCGAGCCAACCCGACCATGCTCGAAGGCATTCACATCGAGTACTACGGCAGCCAAGTAAAGCTGCAGCAGGTGAGCAACATTTCAACGCCCGACGCGCGCACGCTGTTCGTTCAGCCGTTTGAAAAGAACCTCATTCAGGAGATTGAAAAGGCCATCATGTACGCCAACCTCGGTTTTAACCCGATGAACAACGGCGACGCGGTGATCATCAATATTCCGCCCTTGACCGAAGAACGCCGCAAGGAGCTCGTGCGCATGGCGCGCGCCGAAGGCGAAGAAGCCAAAGTCGCTATTCGCAGCGTACGCCGCGAGGGCATGGACGAGGCCAAGCGCATGGAAAAGGACGGCCTCAGCGAAGACCAGCGCAAGGACCTCGAGACCCAGATTCAGGCCATGGTCGACAAGCACATTGCCCTGATTGACCAGCGCGTGACCGAAAAAGAGGGAGATATCCTCAAGCTCTAAGTACCTTAGCCCCAATGGGTAAGAGCATACAAGAAGAAATTCAGCAGCGCAACTGGCACAACGACCAGCAGGTGGCCGTGATCAACATATTGTTCACCTACCATTGGGTCAAAGGACGAATCAGCGACGCTCTGGCGCCCTACAAGATCACGATGCAGCAGTACAACGTGCTGCGCATCCTGCGTGGGGCCCACCCCGAGGGACTGGCTATTGGTGTGATCCGCGAGCGCCTGCTCGACAAGACGAGCGACGTGTCGCGCTTGGTGGACCGCCTGGTCAAGTTGGGCTACGTAGAGCGCAAGGGCAGCAAAGACGACCGCCGGGTCACGCGCATCTTCTTGACGCTGCGCGGGCTCGAGCTGCTCGGTCAGATTCGTTCGGTGGACAAGTTCACTAAAGAAGAGCTGCCCAAGCGGCTCACGGCCGAAGAGGCTCAGCTGTTGAGCGCCTTGCTCGACAAGGTGCGCACGTGATGAATCAGCGCGGTCGTTGAGGCGTCGTGGGCGCCGACCGGACCGTCGCCTTCGAGTTCAGGCAGCACCACATTGGCCATTTCCTTGCCGAGTTCGACGCCCCATTGGTCGTAGCTGAATACGTTCCACACGACGCCTTGGGCGAATACCTTGTGCTCGTACAGGGCAATGAGGGCGCCGAGGGCCTCGGGCGTCAGGGCGTCAAAAAGCAGCGTGGACGTCGGGCGGTTGCCTTCAAACACGCGGTAGGGGCTGTTGGCCTCGGGGCGGCCCATCATGAGGGCCTCGGTCTGTGCCAAAAAGTTACTCAGGAGCTTGGCGTGGTGGGCGTGCAGGGGGTGCTGCGGAACCACCGAAGCAATGAAGTCGCTCGGAATCAGCTCGGTTCCCTGGTGGATGAGTTGGTAGA
>SYCM01000061.1 GCA_005786915.1 Bacteroidota bacterium
GACCTCTTGGCCTACCTTCCGGCGGACCAGTGGGACGGTCAGTCCGACTTCCCCATGGCCCAGACGCGCGCCCAAATCAGCTGGGCCGAGCGCCGCATTGCCCACCAGAATTGGAACGAAGTTTGGGAATCCTCGTTTGATTCGCTGTCGATTGGAAACGAGCTGCTTATCTACGCTCCCTTCCACACCGACGCGAAGCCTGAAGCCTACCGTTACGCCGTGCAAATGGTGCCCAAAATGGCGTTCGGGACCGGCCACCATCCGACCACCTACTTGATGCTCGAACGGGTGCTTGGAGCGTCGCTCGACGGCGCTCGAGTGCTCGACATGGGCTGCGGGACCGCCGTGCTCGGCATCGTGGCCCTGATGCACGGTGCGTCCCGGGGCGTGGGCATCGAAATTGAAGCCTACGCTGCCGACAACGCCCGCGAACTCGTGGAAGGCCACGGACTTAAGGACCGCTTCGAAGTGCGCACCGGCGACGCGAACCAACTCGGTGCAGACGAGCGCTTTGACGTCATCTACGCCAACATCCACCGCAACGTGCTGTTGGCCGACATGGGCCGCTACGCCCAAGCCCTGAACCCGGGCGGAACCCTGCACCTCAGCGGTTTTTACCGGGCCGACGCCTCGGCCATCCAGACCGCAGCCGAGCAGGCCGGCCTCCGCTTCGTCGCGCAGTACGAGCGCGACGCGTGGGTGGCCATGTCTGTGGAAAAAACGGTGGAATAAGTCCGCCCGCCGCCTCGAGCGGCGCGCCGTTTGCGCAGTAGCTTGCATGCTGCCCGTGAAACGACTCGCCACCCTTACCGCCTTTTTGATCTGCACGGCGCTCTCTGCGCAGACCGTGCGAAGCCTGGGTACCACCGACGGCGATTTTTGGAAGGACTTCAGCAAACTCTACGCGGAATTTCTCGGGAAAAACAAGGCCGACGCCGACCTGCTCCAGCTCAAGCCGGTGTACGACGACCCCTCGTGGGAGCAGCGCCCGAACTTCCAGGCCCTGGCCCGCGAAATGCTGCGCAAGCGCATCGTCGAGCCCGAAACCTGGGCCGAATCGGTGCAGCTCGCCTTGGCCTGGTACGGCTCGGCCAGCGCCCCAGCTCAAGCCCGATGGTGGGCCGAAACGGCTGAAATCATTAAGAAAAGCAGCCGGCTCGCCCTGGTGGAGTACCTCCACACATCCGCAGGTGCCGCGACCGGATTTGCCTCGGCCAACCGCCGGTTTCGCCTCTTTGAATCAGGGCCGCTTCGCTGGGAACTCGAGCTGGGCGACGCCACCCTTGACGAAGAAGGTCCGCACACCCGCTACCGCATTGAGGGCGCCGTGCTCAAGGGATTGTTTAAAAACGATTCCACTCAAATCGACAGCGTGAGCGGCTGGTACGATCCGCGCACGGCCACCCTGACCGCCGAATCGGGGCGCGTCGACTGGTACCGCGCCGGCTACGGATACGGCGAAGTCTACAACCAGCTGGGCAACTTCACCTTGGACCTTCACCAAACGGGACTGGTGGTCGATTCGGCCGTGCTGCACAGCCTGTACTACGTCAACGTGCCGCTTCTCGGCCGTTTTGAGGAACGACTCGGCACCCGCACACAGGCAGAAAACGCCGTGTATCCGCGCTTCGAAGCCTATGCCTCGAACCTCGAAATCCCCAACTTTTTTGACGGCGTGAACTACCGTGGCGGATTTTCGCTTGTCGGCGCCAACTTTTTTGCTTCCGGCCGCCCCGGGGCCAAAGCCAGCTTCAGCTTTCTGCGCGACTCGGTCGAGGCAGCCGTCCTGCGCGCCGACCGGTTCGTGATTCGCCCCAACGGGCTCTCGGCCAAAATCAGCAGCTTCGCGCTGCGCCTGGGCGCGTCCGATTCCCTGCACCACGCCAAAGTCGAGGTGAAGTACGCCCCCGACACCCGCGAACTCCAGGTGTTTCGGCCCGACGAAGGACTGGCCCTCAAGCCGTTTACCGACAGCTACCACAACGTCACGATCGACCTCGACCAGCTGCGCTGGACGACCAACGAACCGCGCGTGTTCGCCGGCGGACTCAACATGGGCAGCGGCGCTCCCATGACGCTGGAGAGCGACCAGTACTACCGCAACAACCGCTACACCGCTCTTCAAGGATTTGAAAACGAAAACCCCTTGGTGCTGCTCGACCAGGTAGGGCAGTCCGCTCCGGGAGCCCGCATGAGCATCAAAGAGGTGGCCGTCGGCATGGGCATGCCCGTCGACCCTTGCGAGCGATTGATGATGGAGTACCACCTGCAGGGGTTTGTGCGCTACTACACCGAGGACCGCTGCCTCGAGGTGCTGCCCAAGACGGGCGAGTACGTCCTGAACCACCGCAAAAAGCGCGACTACGACGTCATCCGCTTTGAATCGGTCGTGCCCGAGGGCATGAACGCCGAACTCAACTTGCTCAACTTTGACCTCGAAGTGGTCGGGGTCGACCGCATCTGGCTGAGCGACTCGCAAAAAGTCAGCCTTCATCCGACCACGGGGCGAATTTTAATTCACGAGGGCCTCGATTTTGACTTCGACGGACTCATTCGCGCCGGTCGTTTTGAGTTTTTTGGTCGCGAACACCAATTTGATTACCAAGAATTTAGCTTTAGAATGCCGGCCGTCGACTCCATGCGCTTTTATGTGCCGGCCTTTGAACTCAACGAACAGGGCCAACGCCCCTTGGTCCGCGTGCGGAACACCCTTCAGGACATTTCGGGCGACCTGTTCATCGACCGTCCCGACAACAAATCCAGCACCCTTTACAGCCCGGAGTACCCCATCTTCAAGTCGGGAAAGGGCGCCAAAATCTACTACGATAAGGTGGAGCGCGGAGTGTATCCGCGGTCTCGCTTCTACGTCGACCTCGATGCCTTCACCATCGACTCGCTCGACAACGCCCGCACCGAAAGCCTCGGCTTTGAATCGACGTTCCACAGCGCCGGCATTTTTGCCGTGCGCCGCCAAAACATCAAGGTGCAGCGCGACTATTCGCTCGGATTCACCGAGTCCACCGGCGACGCGGGCTGGGCTGCCTACCCGGGGGCTGGCGCCGACGCGGGCAAGGTGCGCGGAACGGTGCAGCTTTCGCTCGAAGGCTTTCGCTTCGAGGGCGACCTGGACTACCGCCGGGCCCACGGTACCTCCAAGGAGTTCCGGCTGTATCCTGACTCCACCAAAGGGAGCGGCACCTTTCACCTCGACGCGCTCGCTGGCGCTCCGCGCGGGGCGGGGCACCCCTCGGTCGACGGTTCCGACGCCCGCAGCACCTGGCTGCCCTACGCCAAAACCTGGTACGCGGCCTCCCAAAGTGCCGACTTCCAGACCTACGCCCAGCGGCCTGCCACGGCGAGCGGACGCCTGACCTACCAGCCCGACCGGCTGAACCTCGACGGCACCGTCGCCTTCAACCTCGCCGAACTGAGCGGCGCCAACCTCAGTATGCACGCACAGTGGATGCAGAGCGGCCGAGCCGACTTCCGCGTCAAGGGCGAACCTGACGCCGAGTGGGGCTTCAGCATCCGCGACGCTACCGCTGACGTGGACTTTGCCGCCGAAAAGGGCAAGTTTGCCCTGCTTCAGGGGGACCGAACCCTCGATTTTCCGCGCAACCAGTACACTGCCGAGATGGACAAGGCCGATTGGGACATCCTGGAGAAGAGCATCAGCCTCCAAAAGGGGAGCGGAATCGATTCGCGCATGACCAGCACCCACCCGGGGCAGGACGGACTGAACTTCTTGGCCGGCCGCGCCAAATTCTGGTTGGTACCGAGCCGGCTCGACGCCTTTGGCGTGCCCCACATCGACATCGCCGACAGCCGAGTGGTTCCCGACTCGGGCCGCGTGACGATTAAGGAGCAGGCCGACATGCAGCCCCTTCACAACGCCCGCATTTTGGCCAGCAGAGTGGGGGCCTACCACAACCTGGACTCGGCCGAGCTGAAAATTCAAGGGCGCCTGGACCTTTACGGCACGGCGGTGTACCGCTACAAAGACCAAGACGGCAAAGTCTGGCGCATCCCCATGGGGCGCGTTGACGTCGACAGCATCGACCAGATGTACGCCCAGGGCGAACTCGGCATCGCCGACGACTTCTACTTGAGCCCCTACTTCAGGTACTACGGCATCGTGCGCATGGAGGCGCAAAATCCGCAGCTGGACATGGACGGACGCATACGCATCACCGCCGAGTGCCCCGCCCTCGAAACCGACTGGATCATCACCCGCACCCGCATTGATCCAATGGACATCCTCATCACGCTGCCCGATCCCGACACGGCCCGGCCGTCGCACAAGGTGTACAACGGAATTTACCTGATGCAGGACTCCGTGACGCCCTACACGGCCTTTGTGCGGCGCAACAACCCCAACGTGGCGGTCGAACTCTTCAGTACCAAGGGCGTGCTCTACTACGACGAGCCGAGCAAGTCCTACATCGTCAGCACGCTGCGCCGAGTGGCCGACCCTGAAGCCCCCGACAACTGGCTAGAGCTCAACACCCAATCGTGCACAGTTACCGGCTATGGACAAACCACCTTGGGCGCCAAAATGGGCCGCGTTGAGATGGCGACCTACGGACGCATTGAGCACCGGCTGCGCTCGGGGCGGATGAACGCCAAAGTTTCGCTGACGCTCGAATTCCTGTTCCCTGAAGAGCTCTCGAAACCCCTCAAGGCTTCGCTTGCGGCTTCGTCGGGCGGACCCACCGATGCGGCCAATGACGTGCTCGCCGAGGCCCTGCGGCGCAAGCTCGACCCTAAGGACCTCAAGCGCTACTTCGAGTCGGGCTTGAACGAGCGCATGCCTAAAGAGTTCCGCCAGACCCTTGTCCTCGATGAAGTGGAGCTCGAGTGGAAGGCCAACATTCGCGCCTTCCGCAGCAAAGACGGCATCGGCGTGGGCGCCCTCGCAGGCGATCCGGTGCACCGCTTCGTCGACGGAACCCTTGAGCTGCGCAAGCGCCGAGGGGGCGACGAGTTTACCCTGCACCTCGCCCCGTCGAGCGAGTACTTCTTGAGCTATAAAAAGGGGAACATGCGCTTCTACTCGAGCGACCGCGAGCTGATGGACGCCCTGGCCAAGGTGGACGCCAAGAAGCGCGCCCTTCCGTCTAAGGACGGCTTGCCGTTCTACCAGCTGACGCCGACCACCGGCGGCGCGATGAAGCGCTTTTTGGACGGACTCGAGGCCGAAGAGGGCGAGCGGGATTAAGCCGTTCCTAGTTTGATGTATCTTTTAGGCATGGATTTCAAGCACCTCATGGGGTTTGGAGCTGCCTTATGCCTTGCAGCTTGCACCCAACCCGCCCAAGAAGAAGTACCCATTACTTCGCCCGAACACGAATTGGTCGTGACCATGGAACTTTGGACGGAGGCCTACGTGAAGCGCGACACCGCCACCGTGGGTCACGCCGTGGTGGACTCCATTCTCGTGCACGCCGCCGACGGCCGCCACGTGTGGGTCACGCGCCAAGGCCTCAATGAATTTTTGATCGAAACCCCCAAGATCAGCTGGGACATCCAGAGCATCGACTACGTCGGGCATTCGGACGGCAAGGACGTCGTCGTGGTTCGGGGTCGCGAGCAACGCAGCTACGAAGATGGGCGCGTCTTTGACGAACACCTCGCCGAATTCTTCGCATGGAAGGGCGGACGCATCGTCGAAGTCACGCAGTACCGCCGCACGCCGTGAAAAATCTCTATGGTTTCTGGATTCTAGTAACCAGTTGCGTGGGCTTTGCCCAAGCGCTCCAGGTGGTTCCGCGGCCGCAGTCGGTGCAGGTTGAGGGCGAGTCCATCGCGGTGGCCGGCAACCTCTATGTCGTGGCGACGCCAGCTCTTCAGGGGGAGGCAGACCTCATCCGCACGTGGTGGAACGCGACCAAAACCACCGCCAAGGCTGGGGCGGTGTCGGCGGAACTGCGCATCCAGCAAGGCGTTCCGGCCGAAGCCTACGCCCTGCGCGTCAGCGAGGGCAAGATTGTGGTCGCCGGAGGTTCCGCGGCCGCCGTCTTTTATGGAATCCAAACCCTGATCCAGGCCGAGAACGGAAGCAAAGCGCTGCCTGCCATGACCGTGCGTGACCAACCGGCTTTTGCCTACCGCGGAATGCACCTGGACGTCTGCCGCCACTTTTTTGACGTGGACTTTGTCAAGCGCTACCTCGACCTGATGGCGGAGCATAAAATGAACCGCTTTCACTGGCACCTCACCGAGGACCAGGGATGGCGCATCGAAATCAAGCGCTACCCGCGCCTCACCGAGGTTGGGGCCTGGCGCAACGCCTCTCAGGTCGGCCCCTACGGCGACCAGCGCTTCGACAGCACGCGCTACGGCGGATTCTACACCCAACATCAGGTGCGCGAAATCGTGGCCTACGCGGCGGCCCGCCACATCACGGTGGTTCCAGAAATTGAGCTTCCGGGCCACGCCCGTGCGGCCCTCGCGGCCTATCCGCAGCTGAGTTGTACCGGTCAAGAGCAGCCTGTCGCCACGGGGTGGGGGGTGTTCGACGACGTCTACTGCGCCGGCAACGACTCGGTCTTCACCTTTCTTGAAGGAGTGCTGGACGAGGTCTTGGCGCTTTTCCCCGGAGAGTACCTCCACATCGGGGGCGATGAGTGCCCCAAAACGCGCTGGCACGAATGCGCCAAGTGCCAGGCGCGCATCGCCACTGAGGGCTTGGCCGAAGAGCACGCCCTTCAGAGCTACTTCATCCGCCGCATTGAGGCCTATCTGAACGCCCGCGGACGCCAAATCATCGGCTGGGACGAAATCCTCGAGGGCGGGCTGGCCCCCAACGCTACGGTGATGAGTTGGCGCGGCGAAGCGGGCGGAATCGCAGCCGCCAAAGC